>NZ_PDJV01000020.1 GCF_004116465.1 Arcobacter sp. F2176 | reverse complement strand
AAAAACTGATGCAAAAACAACTTCTTTGATGGATAGATTAATCCAAGAAACAAAATCAAATGTAAAAGAAGTAAAAAAAGATACAAATACAGACAAAATAGAAAAAACTGATGCTACAAAAAGTGAAGCTAAAACTGAGACAAAAGTAGATACAACAAAAACTGATGCAAAAACAACTTCTTTGATGGATAGATTAATCCAAGAAACAAAATCAAATGTAAAAGAAGTAAAAAAAGATACAAATACAGAGAAAACAGAAAAAACTGATGCTACAAAAAGTGAAGCTAAAACTGAAACAAAAGTAGATACAACAAAAACTGATGCAAAAACAACTTCTTTAATGAATAATTTAACACAAGAAATAAGTACAAATAATGTAGAAGTAAAAAAAGACTCTATTTCTCAAAAGAAAGAAAAAGTAGATACTCTAAAAAATGAAGTAAAGAATGCTTCAACTAATATTGATGTAAAAATAGATTTGAAGAGTGAAAACAAAACAGAGAATATTACAAAAAATATTCAAAGTGATTTAAATAATTTGTCAAATAAAAAAGTTGAAAAAGAGTTTGTTAATGAAAAAATTGTTAATGTTAATACAGATGCTAAAGATCAAAAAGGTCTAAATATAAATAAATCATTATCAAGTGAAAAAATTGATAAACAAGTAGTAACGAATATTGAAGAAAAATTTAAACCAACTTTAGAAAGTGATAGTTTAAAAAATATAAATAAAGAAGTCAAAAATGAAAAAGTTTCAAATGATTTATCTAAGTTAAATAGCGAACCTAAAAATGAAAAAAATATCTTAACTAGTGAAAAAATATTATCTTCTGAAGATAAAGATATAAAAAAAGAATCTTTAATTGACAAACTCTTGAAGGAGAATGATTCAAAAAAAGAGACTATTCCAACGCAACAATTGATAAAACCTACAGCGAGTAATTCAAGTGAATTGTCTAAGTCAAAAAATGATTTATTAACTAATATTTATATGAGTACGCAGAAAAAATCTGTAGATGTAAAAAAACTTGAAACAAAACATGAAGGTGTAGAAATCGCAAAAAATGCAACCACTACAAAAGAAGTTGAACAAAGTGCAAAAGTATTGAATTTAGGTTTGGAAAAAGTTGAAGTAAAAATAGAAAAAAGTATAGAACCACAAAATGAAACTAAATTATCATCAACTTTTGAACGATTATCAATGATTAAAAATGGAACAAGTGACTCAAAAGATTCAAAAGACTCTTCTGAAGAGAAATTTAAAGATGAAAAAGGAAGTTTTTTAATACAAAATAAAAAACTTGATGATAAATTATTTGATTCGAAGTTAGTTAATTTAACTGTTAGTTCAGCTGCTGCTCAAACAATACAAAATAGAATTATAGGTGCAAGACAACACATGTCTACTATGATGTCAGATTTAGCTAGAGTAATGTATGAAAACTATAATCCACCTGTAACTGCATTTAGGGTAAATTTAAATCCTTCTGCTTTAGGAAATATTGCTATTCTTATTAGAGGTGATGCTAAAAATAATTCCTTATCAATTAGTATGAAGTCAAGTAATAATTCAACTAAAGAAAACTTAGTTGAAAATCAATCAATGCTAAAAGATAGTTTATTTAAAAGTTTTGCTGGTGGTGCTACATCTTTTGATTTAGATTTTGGTAGTTATGAAGGTGATAATACTCCTTCTGAAAATCCAAATATGAATCAAAATAAAGAATTTTCAAGTGAAACTATAAGTGTAAATAACAAAATAGAAGAGACTGAAGTAAAAGATAGTAAATACATGTAATGGAAGCATTATTATCTTTACTTAATGAAAGTACGGTAATAAATTTTTTATTACTTTTTGCTAGAATTTTAGCTTTTATGGCTTTTATGCCAATATTTGGACATAAAGTTGTAAATGTTAGAATGAGAGCAGCTTTATCTTTTTATGTAACACTTTTTTTGTTTCCTATGCTTGAGATTGAGTCTCAAGTTACTTCAAGTGGATTTTTAATTGCCATACTTTCAGAAGCAACTTTAGGATTAATTGCATCTATGCTTGTAAATATTATATTTAATGCTGTAAAAATGATTGGTGAGTTTGTTGGTTATGCAACTGCTCTTTCAATGGCTAGTTTTTTTGATCCCGCTTCTGGTACAAATGAAGGTATTCTAGCAAGGTTAATGTTCTACATTAGTCTTGCAGTATTTTTTGAATCTGGAATGTATGAAATGACTTTTTCAATTTTAGCAAAAAGTTTTACAATAGTTCACTTAGGTGCATTTGATATTTATTCATATGATGGAATAAAATTACTTATTGATGAGATTAATAGAATGTTTGCTTTTACTTTTGCTTTTGCCTTTCCTTTATTTTTTATAGGTTTTGTAATTGATATTTATTATGCCTATGGTACAAAATCTATGCCAGCATTTTCACCTTTTGTTATTACTTTTCAGTTAAAATTTGCTTTAATTATGATATTTATTATGATGGGTATGGAAGTTTTCACTGAAGCTTTTACTAATTATTTTATTACAAAATTTCAATAGGGAGGGTTTATTATGGCTGAAGAACTAGATAAGACAGAAGAACCCACCGCCAAGAAATTAGAAAAAGCAAGAGGTGAAGGAAATGTTCCTAAATCAGGTGAAGTTGTAGGTGCTGCTATTCTTCTTTTTGGAACTGTATATATGCTTTTTTGGAGTACATACACTTATGACTCTATAAAAAAACTCATGATTTATATTTTTAATCAGATTGGGCAAGAATTAACTTCTTCTGATTATTATAATATTACAAATACTATTATTACTACAATATTTTATTCTTTAGCTCCATTTTTTTTAGTGGTGATTTTATTGGCTATTATTTTAAATATAGTTCAATTTGGATTTTTAATCAATCCAATAAAACTAAAGTTTGAGAAATTAAATCCTGTGAGTGGATTAAAAGGTCTATTTTCTCTAAAAAAATTATTAGAAGCTACAAAATTATTAGCTAAATTGACCTTAATTGTTTTTGTTATGACTATCTTGTTTGGGCTTACTTATAAAGCCTTTTTAGCAATGATGGATAAGGACATTACTTCTTCTTTAGATGCAATGTTTACACTTTTATTATATTTTGTTGGAGCTATATTATTTATAGTAATATTATTTGCTATAATAGATTATTTTTTTACTAGGCATTACTATTTTAAATCTCTCAAAATGAGTAAACAAGAGGTTTCAGATGAGCATAAAAATATGGAAGGGGATCCTAAGGTTAAAGCTAAAATAAAAGGGATTCAATATAAATTGCATTACGAAAGAATGAGAGCAAGTGCAAAAGATGCAGATGTTGTTATTACAAACCCTACACATTATTCTGTAGCTTTACAATATGATAGCACTGTAAATTCTGCACCTAAAATTGTAGCAAAAGGGATTGATTTTTTGGCCTTGAAAATTAGAGATGTTGCAAAAGAAAATAAAATCCCAATTATTGAAAATCCTGCTTTGGCAAGGGCGTTGTATGATCAAATCCAAATTGATCAAGAAATACCTGGAGAATTTTATCAAGCCATGGCCGAGGTATTTTCTTATGTGTATGAATTAAATAAAAATAAAAGGTAAGTTTTGAAATTTTTAATAATACTGTTTTTACTATTTACTATTTCAAGTGCAAAAGTAGATTTTTATTATAGTTTTATAGACCCATCAGGAACACAAATCTCAGAGAAAAGAAAAAATGATATTAAAGATGGATTTGAATTACTGAAACAAATAAAAAAATTAGCTAAAAATGGAAAAGTCGATGAAGCTTTTGCTGAAATTGAAAGTTTTAAAGCAACAAATAAAATTGAGATCTTAAATTCAGATATTCTACTTACTTATTCAGAAATTGCTCTTAAAAAAGCTAGTAAGAGAATTATCTCTGAGGCTTCTAATGAGTTAGAATTAGCTATAAATACAAGTCAAATAAATGAGGATGATTTGTCAAAAGCATATATGTTGATGGTTGATTTTAAATTAGAAACAAATAGAGTAAAAGAAGCAAAATATTTTGCTGAGATTATTATAAATAACTTCTCAGATAAAATTACAAATGCCTATGGACAAATTTATTTAGCTAAGGTCTATAAACATACAAAATCCTACTCAAAAGCGATTAAAACTTTATATAATATTTTAGTAAATACAACTGATGTTTTGGTTGCGACTATTGTTGCGGATGAGTTATTTGACATTTATATCTTAGATGATCAAAAAGAAAAAGCTTATGAACTTATATCAAAAGTTTTGAGTAAAAATATTGATTATTATTCAGAAGACTCATATGTTGCGTTAAGAAAAGTTGATAAATTAGTTGATGCTAATATGCCAGAATTTGCGGTTGAAATATTAAAAGAGCTTTTAAATCGGGCAAAACAAGAAGAATTTATAGAAGAATTTAAGTTCAAATTAGCAAATGTTTATATGGAAATGTATGATGGAACAAACTATTATTTATATAAAGCAAAAGAATTATATAAAGATATTTTAACTGATTATCCAAATGGTTTATATGCTAATGATGCAAAAATGTATATTGACGAGATATTAATGAGAGAAGGGAATATTACGCCCCAGTTGATTGTCTCAAAATATCCAAATTCAGAGGCTATGAAACAAAAAGCATTGCTTCAAGAGTTATTGAATTTTAAAAAAGAAAAAAAATATGAGTTTATTTTAAAATCAAAAAGAGTTTATGGTAAAATTGCAGATACAATTACAAAAAGATTTGCATATAAAAATGTTGGTGAAATTTTTGATGAAGTTAATGTTGATTTAATAAAACAATATTTAAAAAATGATCAGTGTTTTTTAATGAATAAAGCCCTTAAAACTTCTCGAAAAGAGACATTAGAACTTCTAATTAAAGATAAAGATGTAAAATATAATTTTTTTGAATGTTTAATTGAGGTTCCTTATGAAAGAGCATATGATCTTTTAAAAGAGACTTTTAATACAAGTCGTGATGCAACATTATATTTGTATTTAGAAAGAATGGCTTACTCTTTAGACTTAATAGACGATGCTATGGATTTTTCTTCGAAAGTTGAAATGGTAAATAATAAAGATGTTTTAGAGAAAGAATTTTTATATAGATTTTTAGTTTATAGTGCCAAAAAAGACTCAATTGCAATGGAAAAATTCTTCTATTATGCAAGTAGATTTCCTGAATTTATAACAAAAAATGAGAATAATCCACTTATTATAGATTTTTATTACCAATATTATTTATATTTAATTGGAAAAAATAAAGAAGATGAAGCAGAAAAAATTTTAAATGAACTTTATTCTAAACAAAAAGAGTTTAAAGCATATGTTTATTCTCCTTTTGTTGATATTGAATTAGCGATGATAGAAAAAAAGAAAAACAATATTTCAAAAGCAATAGTATATTTAACAGATGCTATTAAAAATACAAGAAATATGCAAGCAAATGATCAAGCAAGAGTTGATTATGAATTAATTAGGTTATATGATAGTATAGGTTTAAGTGATTTGAAAAATGAATTTATAACAAAGTGTAAAGATATTAAAAATACGAAAGATTCTTTATATAAAGCTATGTGCGATAAGATGTAGAATGACAGATTTAGATAAGTTTATAGATAATATTGATAAAAATAATTTAATAATTCCTTTTGGAAGAATTACTCACATAAGTTCCACTACAATAAAAGCAGTAGGAATAGAAGTTGCTGTTGGAGATATTGTAAAAATAGAGTCTGAGCAACACTTATATACTGTTTTGGGAATGACTGCTTCTGTCGAAAGTGATGGGTTTAAAATAGTACCTTTTTCTTTTATTGAGGGTTTTAGAATTAATGATAAGGTTTTTTTACAAAAAGATGGACTAACCGTAAAAAGTGGATATGGATTATTAGGAAGAGTTGTAAATGCCTTAGGTGAACCTATTGATAAAAAAGGTAAAGTAAAGGATTTAGAACAAAATTCTGCAATAAATAAATTATCAATTCCTGCTTTAGAAAGGGGAATTATTGATGAAAGGTTTTCAACAGGAGTTAAAGCAATAGATTCAATGCTAACATCTGGGAAAGGTCAAAAAGTAGGTATATTTGCTGGAAGTGGTGTTGGTAAATCTACTTTGATGGGGATGATTGTAAAAGGATGTGAAGCACAAATAAAAGTTGTGGCACTAATAGGTGAAAGGGGAAGGGAAATACCTGAGTTTATTCACTATAATTTAAATAATAATTTAGAAAATACAATAATTATTGCTGCAACCTCTGATGAATCTGCTTTAATGAGAAAGTATGGTGCTTTTACAGCTATGGCAATTGCTGAATTTTTTAGGGATAAAGGGCATGATGTTTTACTTATGATGGATTCAGTTACAAGGTTTGCAATGGCACAACGAGAAATAGGACTTAGTATTGGAGAACCACCTGTGAGTAGGGGATATCCACCTTCTGTTTTTGCTCTTTTGCCCCAATTGATGGAGAGAGCTGGAAATACACAATTAGGTTCTATAACCGCATTTTTTACTGTATTAGTTGATGGTGATGATATGAATGACCCAATCGCAGATCAAAGTAGATCAATTCTTGATGGACATATAGTTTTAACAAGAGAATTAACAGAACAAGGTCAATATCCTCCTATAGATTTACTTAAATCTGCATCAAGAGTAATGGATAAAGTAGTTAGTCCTGAACATTATAATGGATTTTTAAAGTTAAAAAGAGTATTATCACTAATAAAAGAGAACGAAATATTAATTCGTGTTGGTGCTTACAAGCAAGGTATGGATAAAGAATTGGATGATGCGTTAGCAAAAAGAGAGAAGATAAAAAGCTTTCTTTTTCAAGGAACAGTTGAAAAACATGACTTTAACCAGATTTTTAACCAATTTATGGAGGTGATTAAATGATTAATACAGACAGATCAACCCTATACAGATTAGATATACTGAATCAACAACAATTAAGAGTTAATTATCAACAAAGTACAAAAAAGAAAATTGATGATGGGAGTGATGATTCGGTTGTTTATTCTCAGCAATTGTTTTTAGAAGATAAACTTAATGTTTATGGTGGATTGAAAACTCAAATTAACAATACTACAGCACAAAATGATGTATCAGATTCAACTCTTGCATCAATAAAAGATTTATTAGATACCATTAAACAAGAGATTATAAAGGGTCGAAATGATACAAATGATGACATTTCGAGAAAATCTATTGCAACACAAATCGAAGGGGCAAAAGAGAACTTATACACTATGGTTAATGAAAGAGTTCAAGATGAATATATATTCTCTGGTTCTGAGACTAATAAGCAAGCTTTTACACAAGATGCAAATGGAAAAGTTTCATATAATGGTAACACAACTTTAAGAAAAAGTGCTGTTGAAGTAGACTCTTATAGAGATAGAGGAGTTACAGGATTAGATATTATGTCATATACTACAACAGCTGGAGTTTCTGGACAACCTTTAAGTTTTGAAGAGGGTGAAAGAATAATTGATGAGAATGGTAGAGAGTGGAAATTAAATGCAGCACAGACTGTTCTTGTCGAGTATGATGAAGATGGTAAATCAACTAAAAACTTTATTGAAGTAACGACAACAGGGGAATCACCTGATAAGGTACATGAAATAGCTGAACTTCCTAAAAATGAAGATGGTAGTGAAAAAACTTTTACTGCAAAACATAATACTTTTGATGCTATTGATGATGCTATAGCAGCTTTAAAAAGTAATGATGGTGATGCTATGTCTAAGGCTTTAGATGATATAAATAAGGCATGGAATGCTGCAAATACTGCACATGGAGAATTAGGTGCAAGAAATGCGACATTTGAAGCGGCAGAAGAAAGAATAAGTACCAAGGTTACTCATTTTGATGTTTTAGCAATCCAAAATAATGACGCAGATTTGACTAAAGTAGCAATTGAGTCACAACAGTTACAGTTAATTTATACATCACTTTATTCTAGCATTAGCAAGGCAAGCAAATTATCTTTAGTTAACTATTTAAGTTAATAAAATTTTTAATATATGAACATAAGAAAGATATTTTCAAAAGATTTATTTGCAGTAATATTTTTTATTGCAATATTGTCTATTATAATTGTTCCGTTACCGAAACTTATATTAGATTTCTTTTTGATTTTATCTTTGTCTATTTCTTTATTAATTTTACTTATTGGTTTGTATATACAAAAACCTACTGATTTAACAACTTTTCCAACACTTATTTTAATATTTGCACTATTTAGATTATCTTTAAATATTGCAACGACAAGATCAATTTTAACAGATGGGCATAATGGTCCAGATGCTGTAAGTTCTATTATTTCTGCTTTTGGTAACTTTGTTGTTGGTGGAAATATGGTAATTGGGATTGTTGTATTTATTATCTTAGTACTTATTAACTTTATGGTTGTTACAAAAGGGTCTACAAGAGTTGCTGAAGTAACAGCAAGATTTACACTTGATTCTATGCCTGGTAAACAAATGGCAATTGATGCTGATTTAAATGCAGGATTTATTGATGATAAAGAAGCAACAGATAGACGACATGAACTAATTGCAGAAGCAAATTTTTATGGGGCAATGGATGGGTCTTCAAAATTTGTTCAAGGTGATGCAACTGCTGGGATAATTATCACAATAGTAAATATTATTGGTGGGCTTTTAATTGGGGTATTTCAACATGATTTGAGTATTTCAGAAAGTGCTAGAATTTTCACTATTTTAACTATTGGAGATGGATTAGTTGCTCAAATTCCTGCTTTGATTTTATCAACAGCAACGGGTATTATTATAACAAGATCTAATCTTGATAAAGATAATTTTGCAGATCAAGCAATTAATCAACTTGTAAAAGATTCTAAAGTATTAATTTTACTTGGAATTACTTTAATTTTATTTTCATTTATTCCAGGTTTCCCAACTGGTATACTAATAGTTATGGGCTTATTATTGGGTGGAACTGGATATATAATTTATATGGTTGATTCAGGTAAAGAAAATAGTATAACTAAATTCTTTGCTAAAAAACAAGAAACAGAAAAACAAGATATTTTAGAAAAAATAAAAGATCAAAAAGATAAAGCTTCTAAGCCAGAAAGCGATAAAGAAACTATTGATAATATTATGAAAATGGAAGTTTTAGAATTAAAACTTGGAATGAGGCTTTTACAACTTGTTCAGGGTAATTCTGAATTATTAGATAAAATTAGAGGTATAAGAAAAACTGTAGCTGCTGATTTAGGATTTATTATTCCTCAAATAAAGATTTCAGATGATGCAACTTTGAATTCAAATCAATACTCTTTATTCTTAAAAAGAATACCTCTTGCTGTTGCAAGTGTAGAAGTTGATAGACTTCTTGCTATGGGAGGAACTTCTAAGGCTCAATTAGATGGTAAAAGAGTAAAAGAACCTGTTTTTGGGCTTGATGCCACATGGATAAATCCTGATTTAAAAGATGATGCATTATTAAAAGGGTTTACAGTTGTTGATGCTCCAACTATTATCTCTACTCATATTTCTGAGATAATAAAAAGACATGCGGAAGATATTCTTACTAGACAAGATATTGTTGATATTGTTGATGGATTAAAAAAAGATTTCCCAATAGTTGTAGATGAAGCTATGAAATTAACTTCTCATGGGACTCTTTTAAAAGTTGCAAAAGATCTTCTTCATGAAGGTATACCAATAGTAGATATGTTAACAATAATTGAAGCAGTAGCTGATATCGCAGAGTATACTAAAGTTCCTGATGTATTATTAGAACATGTTAGAAGTAAGTTGTATAGACTTATTACTAATAGATATTTAGATACTGATAATATTTTACATATTATTACTATTAAACCAGAACTTGAACAAGGCTTTATTGGTAAGCTTCAAGATAAAGGTGGAGCGTCACAGTTATTGTTATCAATTGGTGAGATTAATGACTTAGTTACTCATACAAAAGAGTTAGTTAAAACTGTAGAAGCAAAAGGTTATAATAAAGTTGCTATGGTTGTAGATCCAGTGTTGAGAAAAAGAATTTCTGAAATTTATGAAAAATTTGGCTTAGAAATTGCTGTATTAAGTCATGCAGAACTTGATTCTAAAGCTAATTTTTCAATTGAAGGTACATTAGAGTTTTAATTATGAATTTATATTTTAGACTTTTTATATTAATAATTTTTACATCTTTTCTTTATGGAAATGTTGTTGTAAAATCAAGTGATAATTTCATTTTAAATGAAAATTATGTTTTTGAAATACAAGCAGATGGTACAGATGTTGAGTTTCCTAAGATAGACAAAATAGATAATTATGTAGTGTCTAATTTGGGTACTAGTAGAACAATGACAAGCACTAATGGCAATGTAGTAAATAAGATTAAAAAAACATATGCAATAAAACCTACAAAAGAGTTTACCTTGCCATCTTTTGAAATAAAAGTTGATGGAAAATCTTTTAAAACAAAAGAAAAGTTTGTAAAAGAAGTAATTCCAAGTAAAACAAACTCAAAAAATTTTGATTTTAAAATTTCATTAAATAAAACCTCTTTATATAGTGGTGAAGATGCAATTTTAAATATGAAATTCAAATATAAAAAAGATATACAAATATCAGATTTAGGTTTTAATATGCCAGTTTTTAATGATATTTGGAGTAAAAAAATTGATGAGAAAAACAAAAGTTATGAAGAAAATGGCTTTATTGTTCAGGAGTTAAACTTCTTAATCTCTCCTCAAAAAGCTGGTAAGTTAAGAATAGATCCTATAAAAATACAAGCAAAAGTAATTGATGAAAATGCTTTTAGTTATTCTTTATTTTCGCAAGCTGAAAAATTAGAAAATATATACTCTAACTCTCTTAATTTAGATGTTAAACCATTACCAAAAGGTGTTAATTTAGTAGGTGATTTTTCCATAAAAACTTCTATTTCTAAAACTGAGATAATTGCAGGTGATTCTTTATCTTTTAAAGTAGAGATTGATGGAACTGGGAACCTTGATGACATGGATGATATTAAATTGAATATCAAAGATGCAACAATATTTGAAGATAAACCAAAAATCCAAACAAAAATTGTAAATGACAAATATACAGGTTCATATAAAAAGTCTTTTTCAATAATTGCAAATAAAGATTTTGAAATACCACAAATACAGCTTAAATACTTCGATAAAGCTACTCAAAAAGTTGTTATCAAAAATACTCCAAGTTATAAAATAAAAGTAAAAAATGTAAAAAAACAAAAGAGTTTTTCCGGCTTAGAAATAGCTCAACCTGAAAAACAAGTAGAAGTTGTAAAAGAAAAAATAGTGTATAAAACATCTTTAAATAAAATGATATTATCATTCATTTTAGGTGTTTTTCTGACAATAATAGCTTTTGCTATTTATTTTTATGTTAAAGCTAAAAAGAATTTAAAACAAATAAACGATTTACCACTTATAAAATTAGTAAAAAAATCTAAAAATGAAAATGAAATTATGAAGATACTTCTTCCTTATATTGGATATAATAAAAATCTTGATGAAATGATTTTTAAACTTGAAAAAGACAAGTCTATTGACTTGAAAATTGCTAAAAATAAGATTATTAAAATATTAGAAACTTTAGACTTGTAAAAGGATATTTATGAAAATTGTTGCTGTTTTTCTTCTAAGTGCACATTTATTATTTGCAATGGAATATTATTCAAAACTAGAACCATATGATAGTTTTGTAGTAAAATCCGCTGTAAGTGGAAAAATACTTTTTACAAATGAAGAAGTAGAGGGAAAATACCTAAATAAAAAAACAAAAATTATAGAAATAGATAATAATGTTGATAAAATAGAGCTTGCTCAAACAAAGAATAAATTAAAAGTTTTAGATTCTATGCTAAATATTCAAGAAAAAAATTATAATAGACTGTATAAGATATCTTCAAAATCAGCTTTTGAAAAAGATAATCAAAAAATACAAGTTTTAAATTTAGAATCAACAAAAAGTGATTTGATAATAAATATAGCCAATCTTGAAGATACAATTAAAAATAAAATCTTGTGGGAAGATAAAATTTATATTTATAATATAAGTGTTAAAAAAGGAGATTATGTGACTCCTGGTACTTTATTATATGAATCAAAAGATTTAAGTAAAGCCAAATTAGAAATTTATATTCCTATTTCTGATTATGCTTCAATTTCTAATAAAACAATATACTTAGATGGTAAAAAAAGTGATTTGAAAGTTGACAAAATTTATGAAGTAGCTGATAGTAAACACATCTCTTCATATAAAGTAGAAATAATAGTGCCCAATCCTAAAACATTTTCTAGACTTGTTAAAATAGAATTTAAATAAAATAGAAAAACTTGAACTATAAAGAACTTTTAGTTAATTATCCACTTGTAAGAAAGCTCTCAATTCTTCAATTAATAGCTTATTTTGGAGCTTGGTTTTCAAATGTTGCTATTTATACTATGCTTGTAAATTTTGGCTCTAGTGCCTTTATAATTTCACTTGTTACTGCTATGTTCTTTATTCCAGCAATCGTGATAGCGCCTTTATCTGGTGCCATTATAGATAGATTCAGAATCAAACCACTAATGCTAACACTTTTAAGTACAGAATTATGCATGACCTTACTACTTCTTGTTATTAATGATAAAGATGATATTTGGCTTTTGTTGATACTTATTTTTATAAGAATGAGTAGTGCTTCTATGTTTTTTTCTGCAGAAATGACACTGTTACCTAAAATAGTCTCTGGTGATGTTTTAAAAAAGACAAATGAAATCCACTCTATTATTTGGTCATTTACTTATGCTTTTGGTATGGCAATGAGTGGGCTTGTTGTAAATTATTTTGGAGTTAAGATAGCTATTATTTTAGATTCTTTATTTTTTATTATAGCGATATTGGTTTTTTTTAATATTGAATTTAAAGTAGAAATTGTACATACAAAAGAGAAAGTTTTATCTATGATAAAAGGTGGCTTTTTATATATAAAAAGTAATAAACATGTTCTACATTTATTGTTGCTCCATGCATCAGTTGGATTAACTTCTTTTGATACACTAGTAACATTACTAGCTAAAAATGAGTATAAGTATGTAATAGCAGTACCCTTATCAATAGGTATAACAAATGCTATTAGAGCAATGGCGCTTATGGTAGGTCCATTTATTATTACAAATTGGGTAAATAAAGATAGATTAACACTTTTATTTATTTTTCAAGGCTTAGGTATAATTTTATGGGGGATTTTCCAATTTAATTTTTATTTGGCATTAATCATGGTTTTTTTAACTGGCTTTACGACAACAACTATTTGGTCAATGACTTATGCCTTTATACAAGAAAGAGTTGAGCACAAATATTTGGGACGAGTAATATCATATAATGACATGATATTTATGCTATCAAATGTACTTACCACATTTTTTATTGGTATTTTAGCAGATATTATTCCTCTTAGTTTTATTACTATTATTTTAGGTTTTGCTTTTATTCTTGTCGCTTTTTATTATAAAAAAGTTGTAAAAGTTCTTTTATAAAAGTTCTATATCTTTTATATCATCTGTAGATAATTTCTCCATTTTCTCTTCAACTATATTTAAAAACAGAGCTTTATTATTCTCATCCATATTATTTTCAACCATTTCAGTAATATATTTTATACCATTTGCATTTATTTTTTTTACACTTGCTAAGTAGTGAACAAAAGAGACCATTTTTGTATCATTGATTGAATATAGTTTTTTAATCTCTTTCTTTTCAGGTAAAAGTCCTTTGTCTTCGTACATTTTTAAAGTTCTTACTTTTGTTCCTAAAAGTTCTGCAATACTACTTAAAGGTAATATTTCCTTGTCATTATCTATTAAAGCCACTAATTTCCTTTTTCACAATTATACATTTTTTACTATAAATAATGTTTAAATTACATAGAAACTAAGATTAAATTAAGAAAGTTATGTAATAATAAACACTTGATATGTAAAAAATTAACATTTATTATGTTAATTTAAAACATATTGTATGAAAAAAAATACAAAAAAAGGTAAAATTTATGTCATCATATAATATTATGATAAGAAAACCAGAAAAATCTGATGCAATCCAAATTTATGATTTGGTAAAAGAGAGTAAGGTTTTAGATTTAAATTCTGAGTACCTTTATTTACTTCAATCAACACATTTTTCATCAACTTGTGCAGTTGCATTACATGAAGATAAAGTTATAGGTTTTGTATCTGGATATTTAAAACCAGATGAAAATAACAGTTTGTTCATATGGCAAGTTGCAGTTGATGGAAAATATAGAGGAAATGATATAGCAGGTCGACTAATCATGAATATAATTAAAAGAGATTTTTTAGATGTTGAAAAAATCTATACAACAGTGTCACCTAGCAATATATCATCAATAAAGGTTTTTGAAAAGGTTGCCAAAGGGCTAAATACAAAAATGACTAGTAGTACATTTTTTGAAAAAAATGATTTTAAAAACAGTCATGAAGATGAGACTCTATACGAAATAGGGCCATTTAAAATAAAGGAAGAAAAATAATGAGAATATTCGAAAATTTAGAATCAGAAGTAAGAGGATATATTAGGAGTTTTCCAACAATATTTGAAACTTCAAAAGGAACTGTTTTAACTAATGAACAAGGTGAAGAATTCATTGACTTTTTTGCAGGAGCTGGAACTTTAAATTATGGACATAATAATGAACATATCAGTAAAGCATTGATTGAATATATACAAAAAGATGGTGTTATTCATGGGCTTGATATGGCAACAAGTGCAAAAAAAGATTTTTTACAAACATTTAATGACACAATATTAGTACCTAGAAACTTAGATTACAAAATTCAATTTACAGGACCAACAGGAACAAATGCAGTAGAAACTGCACTTAAGCTTGCAAGACTTGTAAAAGGAAGAAGTAATGTTGTTTCTTTCACTAATGGTTTTCATGGTCTTACTCAAGGTTCATCTTCAGTAACTGGAAACAATGATTACAGAGATGAAAGTTATATTAGTAGATCAAATGTATCATTTATGCCATTTGATGGCTATTTTGGTGATATGAATACTATGACTATCTTTAGAAAATTTTTAGAAGATAGTAGTAGTGGACTTGATATTCCAGCCGCTGTAATTGTTGAGACTATTCAAGGTGAAGGTGGAATTAATGTAGCTAGCAAAGAGTGGTTACAAGAACTTGAATCTATTTGTAGAGAATATGATATTTTATTAATCATTGATGATATTCAAGTTGGTAATGGAAGAACTGGTGAATTTTTCTCATTTGAATTTGCAGGAATTAATCCTGACATTGTAACTGTATCAAAATCAATTGGTGGTGGATTACCAATGGCAATTGTATTATTAAAACCAGATTTAGACCAATGGAAACCAGGTGAACACACAGGTACCTTTAGAGGAAATAACTTAGCCTTTGTCGCTGCAACAGTTGCAATTTCACATTATTGGCAAAATGATGATTTATCAAATGCAGTTAAATATAAAGAAAAACTATTAAAAGAGAGTTTAAAAAAAATAGCTGATAAATACAAAGATACCTTTGATATTGTAATTAGAGGTAGAGGTTTGGCTTATGGATTTGAAATCAAAGGTGATAATTCAGTTGCTGGTGAGATTTCAAAATATGCATTTGCAGAAAAACTAATTATAGAAACTTGTGGTAGTGAAGATCAAGTTGTAAAATTCTTACCACCATTAATTATTGATGAAGAGACACTAGTAGAAGGTTTAAATAGACTTGAAATAGCTATTTCAAAACTAGTTGCAGATAAAAAAGAAAAATTAACAGAGGAATTTTAAGAAGATGATTGTATTAGATATAAATAAAGATATTATAGGCACAGATAAAGAAGTTCACGCAGAAGAAGGACAATGGGTTAGTAGAAGAATGCTTTTAAAAGGTGATAATATGGGATTCTCATTCCATGAAACTATCATAAAAGCAAATACGAAAACGCATATTCATTATCAAAACCATCTTGAAGCAGTTTATTGTGTAGCAGGAAATGGTAAAATTGAAGATTTGAAAACTGGAAAAGTTCATGAGATTTATGATGGTGTTATGTATGCACTAAATGAACATGATGACCATAATTTATATGGTGGAACAGAAGATATGAGACTGATTTGTGTATTTAATCCTCCTATTAAAGGAACAGAAAACCACGATGAAAATGGAGTTTATCCATTAGAAGATTAATAAGAGGAGAAGATTAAATGCAGGATTTATATCCATCAAGACTAAATGAAGAAAAGATTATACCAAGAGTTGATAAAACAGTATATAGTAAAAAACAACAAGGTGAATACTCTTTAAATAATATTGAGTTAGATGAGTATGAAAAGAATGGATTTATCACATTTCCAAATATTTTTAAAGAAGATGAAATACAGCAAATGATCCAAGAGATAGACTTGATGGCTGATAATGATGATTTGATTAAAAATGAAGAGTTTATTTGTGAACCAACGAGCAATAAATTAAGAACGATTTTTAATCAACATCTTTTTAGTACTCTTTTTGAGAAGCTTTCAAAAGATCCTCGAATACTAAATAAAGTTAAGCAACTTTTGGGAAGTGATGTTTATATTCATCATAGTAGGATTAATATAAAACCAGCTTATCAAGGAAAATCTTTTCCATGGCATAGTGATTTTGAAACTTGGCACACAGAAGATGGTTTGCCAAATTGTAGGTGTTTAAGTGCTTGGGTTATGTTAAATGATAATACAGAATTTAATGGACCCTTATACTTAATTCCAAATAGTCACAAAAAATATGTTTCTTGTAAAGGAAAAACACCAGAGGATAACTATAAAAAATCTTTGAAAAAGCAAGAATATGGTGTACCTAGCTTAAAAGCAATTGAACAATTAGTCAAAGATAGTAATATAGTAGGTGCATATGGAAAAGCTGGAACACTAGTAATCCATGATGGAAATATTATGCATGGAAGCTGTGATAATATATCACCATTTAGTAGAACTAATGCATTTTTTGTTTTTAATTCAGTAGAAAATATTCCAACAAAACCTTTTGGTGCTAAAAGTAATAGGGCTTCCTTTTTGGCATTAGATGATTATGAACCAATGAAAAGTAACTAATAAGGTAAAAAATGAGTATAAAAGTATGTAAATTTGGAGGTAGTTCTGTAAAAAATGCCTCCCAAATAAAAAAAGTCTTAGATATTGTAAAAGATGATGATGGTAGAAAAATAATTGTAGTTTCTGCACCAGGTAGAGATGATAATTTTGATGAAAAAATAACTGATCATTTATTAAATATAGCAACTTCAGGTAAACATTTTGAAGAAAATTTTATAAGTATAAGCAAAAAACAAAGTTATGAAGCGATTATAGATAAATATAGAAGATTATGTAGTGATTTAAATGTTAAAGGTGATGATTTAATAAAATCTTTGGACAAAGATTTATCAAATTCATTGTTAAAAGGCGAAAGAAAAGAGGCTTTTTTCTTGTCACGAGGTGAACATTATAATGCAAAAATAATACAAAGATATTTTTCAAATGAGGGCTTAAATATAAAACTTATGTTACCAGAAGAGTTTGGATTTATTTTAAGTGAGGATTTTAGAGATGGAAAAGTACAAAAAGTAACTTATAAAAATATAGAAGAAAAATTTGATACGACTAAAGATATAAAATATTTAGTTCCTGGATTTTATGGTGTAACAGAAAATAATGAAATAGCAGTTATGAGTAGGGGTGGAAGTGATCTTACTGGTGGAGAACTAGCTTATGCTCTTGATGCCAATAAGTATGAAAACTGGACAGATACAAATGGTGTTTATGAAGTAGATCCCAGAGTTATTAGTGGGTCGAAGGTAATACCAAGACTTACATTTAAAGAGTTAAGATTACTTAGTTCAAAAGGGTTTAATGTATTTCACTTTAATGCAATGCTAAATTGTAAAAAAAGTAAAATTCCAATTAATATTAGAAATACAAATAATAAAGAACATTGTGGAACTATGATATTGAGTGAAAGAGTTCCTATGGAAGATTTAGTTGGAATTGCAAAGCTTGATAATATGGCATCTATTTATCTTCAAAAAGATATGTTGGCCGATGAGATAGGGTTTACTGCTGAGTTATTAAAAATATTTAGTGAGTTTGGAATTAATACTTACCATTATCCAACAGATAGAGATGATATCTCTATTTTAGTAGAACAAGAAGATTTAAAAGGTAAGATAAATAATTTAAGAAGAGAGATAGAAAAAAGACTAAAAACAGACAATATTATTGTTTCTTATAATTTATGTGTAATTACATTAGTTGGAATTGGATTAAAACAAAATACTTTTGCAATTGTTGATGCTATTAATGCTTTAAAAGATAAAAATATTAGCTTTGATATGCTTGATATGAGTCCATCTAAAATTTCGCTTCATATTGGGGTTGCACAAAATATTGCAAATAATGCACTTGAAACACTTTATGAAAGTTTATTACAAAAAGAAGAATCTATATAAGATTCCTCTTTTATTTAAATTAAGTCTTGTAAATATTTAATTTTTTTAAAATGATTTATATAAAATGGAAGTGATACTTCCTCAAAACTATCTTTATCTTTATAAAGGTTAATATACCATTCAAAATCAATATTTTTATTTTTCAAAGCTTCTTGTGATAACAAAGTATCATTTATACCTCCTAGCTTACTAGGGCATATTAGTGCTACTTTTGTTTCAAGTTTTTTTATTAAATCTATCATAAATAAATCTTCTAAAATAGGAACCATTAAACCTCCCGCACCTTCAATAATCAAAATATCACAAAATTCTTTTAACTCTTTTTTTCTTTTTATTATAAAGTCAATATCAATATCTTTTTCTTTTTTCGCCACATAAGGAGCTGCAGGAAGTTCAAATTGATAAGGTACTACAAAATCTATATCAACATCAAAATCAGGATTTAATTTTTTTGTTAATTCAAGCATAGAAAGACCATCAATAGGTTTATCTATGACTCCTGTTTCAATAGGTTTGTAATATCCAACCTTAAATCCATCTTTTGCAAATTTCTTTAAAAATACAGATGCAGCATAAGTTTTACCAACATCTGTATTAGTTGCAGTTATAAATAAGCTTTGATTTGAAACGTAATTTTTCTTTTTTATCATTGTAAATTCTTTTTTGGTATAATATTAATTGATTTTATCCTAAAAGGTTTTAATTTTGGCAAATGAGTTTGAAATAGAGTTAAATGATGATTTAGAAGTGCAAGAACCAAAGAAATATAAAGTGTTATTATTAAATGATAACTATTCTACTATGGATTTTGTAATTGATATACTTGTAAAGATTTTTAAAAAAACAACTGATGAAGCAACTGTTATAATGTTAAACATACATAATAATGGAAAAGAAGTTTGTGGAACATATACCCATGAAATAGCTTCTACAAAAGTTATGCAAGTAAAAAATTTAGCTAGACAAAAGGGCTTTCCTTTAAAAGCTATAATGGAAGAAGAGTAAATTATGATAAGTAAAGAATTAAGAGAGATATTTGCACAAGCAGTATCTTATGCTAAAAGTAGTAAACATGAGTATTTGACATTGGAACATATTTTCTTAATGTTATTAAATGATGAATTTATAGCAAATATGTTGCTTGATTTAGGCTTGGACACTAATAAAATATTTAATGACACAAAATCACACATTGAAATAAGTACTCCAAGACTTCCAGATAATGTTAATGATGAGCCAATAGAAACAACAACTTTAACTTCAGTTATTGAACATATGGTTGCACATACACAAACTTCTGGAAAGGGGTTTGCAAGTGTTGATGATATGTTTATAGCAATTTTAAAAAATGAAAAATCATATGCAACTTTTGCTTTAAAAAGCCAAGGAATTGAAAGAATTGATATCCTAGAAGAGATAGCTCATAGAGATGTGGAAGTAGATGTTCAAGATGAAAATTTTGAAGAAGAAAAAAGATTAAATAAAAAAAATGAAACTTTGGAAAACAATGCAACTGAATTAGTAGCAGTTGCAAAAAAAGGTGAAATTGATCCAGTTATTGGACGACAAAGAGAAATAAATAGAGTAATTCAAGTTTTAAGTAGAAGAAAGAAAAATAATCCAATCTTAGTAGGAGAACCAGGAGTTGGTAAAACTGCTATTGCAGAGGGATTGGCTTTAGAAATAGCTAATAATAATGTACCTTCTATTTTAAAAGATTCAAAAGTTTTTTCTCTTGATATGGGTTCTATGCTAGCAGGGACAAAATATAGAGGGGATTTTGAGAAAAAATTAAAAACACTTTTAAAAGAGATAAGTAAAATTCCTAATGCAATATTATTTATAGATGAAATACATACTTTAGTAGGTGCTGGAAGTGTTGGCGGTGGAGCAATGGATGCTTCAAATATCTTAAAACCTATGCTTTCAAATGGAAAACTAAGATGTATAGGAGCAACTACTTTTGCAGAGTTTAGAAATGACTTTTCAAAAGATAAAGCACTAAGTAGAAGATTTGCAAAAGTTGATGTAAGTGAACCAAGTAGTGAAGATTGTGTTGCTATTTTAGATGGGCTTAAATCAAAATATGAAGAGTTCCATAATGTGAAATTCAACAAAAAATCTTTAGAAGTAGCAGTAGAACTAAGTAAAAAATATATTAACGATAGATTTTTACCTGATAGTGCAATTGATGTTATTGATGAGGTAGCTGCCACTAAAAAACTACAATTAAATGCAGATGGGAAAAAGAAAAAACCTATAAATATTACTGCAAGTGACATTGAAAATACTGTGGCTCTTATGGCAAATATTCCACCAAAATCAGCAACAAAATCTGATTTAACACTTCTAAAAAGTTTAGAAAAGAATATGCAAAAAAGAGTTTTTGGTCAAAATGATGCAATAATTTCAATTGTAAGATCTATTAAAGTTAATAGAGCAGGACTAGGTGGTGAGTCAAAACCAGTTGGAAGTTTTCTTTTTACAGGACCTACAGGTGTTGGTAAAACTGAAGTTGCAAAAGAGTTATCAAAACAACTTGGTATTCATTTTGAAAGATTTGATATGAGTGAATATATGGAAGCACATACTGTTTCAAGATTGATTGGAGCACCTGCTGGATATGTTGGATTTGAGCAAGGTGGTCTTCTAACAGAAGCTATTAGAAAACATCCTCATAGTGTATTATTACTTGATGAGATAGAAAAAGCTCACCCTGATTTGATGTCAATCTTACTTCAAGTTATGGATAATGCAGAATTAACTGATAATAGTGGAAATAAAGCAGATTTTCAAAATGTTGTTTTAATTATGACTTCAAACTTAGGTTCTTCAGAAGCAAATGTTATGGGATTTGCCAAAGATGATTCTTTAAATGAAAATAAAGCAATTAAGAAATTCTTTGCACCAGAATTTAGAAATAGACTTGATAATATTGTAACCTTTAAGCCACTTACATTAGACATTGTTTCAAAAGTTGTTGGTAAATTTATTGAGGATATGAAAGAGCAAATCAAAGATAAAAATATTGATATTGTTCTAAGCTCAAAAGCTAAGAATGAGTTAGCAAGACTTGGATATGACAAAGATATGGGTGCAAGACCACTAAATAGAGTTATTTCTCGTGAAATAAAAGATAAAATCACTGATGAAATTTTATTTGGAAAACTAAAAAATGGTGGTTTGGTTAAAATTGATTTTGTAAAAGATGAATTTAAATTTGATTATAAAGAGTTATAAAATGGAGAAAAAAATGAAAAAAATTTTATTAGGTTCTGTTGTGGCACTATTTATATTTGCAGGTTGCAATGAAAGTACTGAAGAGACTCAAAAGGTACAAAAAGTTGAAAAATCAACTGAACAAACAACAAGAGAAAATGATACTAATAATAATATCGAAATTATAAAAACAAAAAGTAATGAAATAATTGATTCTAGTAAAGAAATTGTAAAAGCTGTAAAAGAAGAGACTTTAAAAGCAGTTGATGATTCAAAAGATGCTACAAAGGATGCTATTGCAAAAGCAAAAGAAGTTAGTGTTGATGTTGTAAAACAAGCAAATGAAGTAGCAAAAGATATTAGTAAAAGTATAGATAAAGTGATTGCAAATGAAGATGAAATTGATGAAAGAATTAAAGGTCTTTATGTAAAATGTGCTGGATGTCATGGAAAAAATGGAGAA
Source organism: Arcobacter sp. F2176 (assembly GCF_004116465.1). Lineage (NCBI taxonomy): Bacteria > Pseudomonadati > Campylobacterota > Epsilonproteobacteria > Campylobacterales > Arcobacteraceae > Arcobacter > Arcobacter sp. F2176. The sequence goes on along the minus strand of NZ_PDJV01000020.1, from coordinate 26,219 downwards.
CTTCATGCCCTTGGAAAATCACAAAAAATAGGCTTCTGGGATGAAAAAAAGATTGAAGATTCTCTTCTAGGTTATAAAAATGGAACTTATGGTGGAGATATGAAAGGCATAATGAAAGGTCAAGTTATGCAATTAAGCGAAACCGATATAAAAGCTTTATCAAAGTATATTTCAAAAATAGGAAAATAATGATTAAAAAGATTGATATAAATAGTGATGAGTTTCAAACAACATTTGAATTAACAAAACAGTTTACAGATAAAGTTTGCGAAGAGTATGGATTTGTTTATAATCCAGAAGATGATGTAAATGAATCTATTCAAATGGGTTTGACTAGAAATAAACTTATATATGATAAGAGATATTGTCCATGTTTTATGGTAATAGGAGAAACTCAAGAAGAAAAAGATAAAGCTGATAATAGACTTTGTCCCTGTACCCCAGCCCTTAAAGAAGAGATTCCTTCACAAGGTCATTGTCACTGTGGTATTTTTTGCACAAAAGAGTATGTTGATTCTTTAAATAATAGTAAAAAAGAAAAAGAAGAAGTTGTTCATTCTAAAGGTTTTACAAAAGAAGAGTGTGTAGAAATTTTAAATAAATCTCAAATAAATGCAATAGAAGTTGAAGCTTTATTGGAAGCTAGAGAATTAGGTTTTATTAATTTTAATTTAGTTGATGTAAGAGAGTGGATGGAGTGGGTAGGTCACAGAATAAAAGGAACTGACTTTTTAGTTCCAACAACATCTTTTTATCAATCAATAGAAGTCCTTGAAGATAAAAAAGATATTCCTGTCGTAGTTTATTGTCATAGTGGAAGTAGAAGTGCTTATTGTCAAAATATTATGTTAAGTGCTGGATTTAAAAGCGTATGTAATTTAGACTATGGAATTATGACTTATCAAGGTGAACTGCTTTCAGGTGAATAAGAAATATAAAAATATATTTTTATATTTCTTAAAATTAGTATAAATACTTTCTTAATAAAAATTTAATCAAAATAAAAATTCTTATAATCGCCATTTCTAGGCATTTTTATCTAGAAATAATCTAAATCAATTAAATAATACTAAAAGTAATTTTTAAAATTCATAACTCTTTTTCAAAATTCGCTATCAATTTTTTTGTATAATATAGTGTAATAATAAAGATTTAAGGCTACTATGAAAGAGATTTTAAAGAGATTAGAAATCATTAAAAGTTGTATTGCTATTGAAGATGAAGAGAGTCTTTATCCCCAAGTGCATAGACTTTACTCTTTACAAATCGATGAAAAAGTAAAAAAAATACTAAAACTTATTGAAGAGACAAATTTTCAAGAAGTTATATCCTTAATTGATCAGTATTTAGGTCAATTTTCAAGTTTAGTAGTACATGAAGACAAAGAGACTCAAGGCTTAAAAATAGAATTAAAAGTTTTGGAAAAAGAACTTTTAGCTCTAAGTTGCAAGATTGAAGAACATCACAATAAAATAAATGATTTTAATAGTAGATACCATAAAGAAGTTGGTGTACTAATAGAAGAGATACTTATTTTAAGAGAAGAGTATTTCGAATTTTTGTATAAAAAAGATGGTAAAAAATATGAGTATGAATATTTTGAAGCAAAAAAAGACTTTGAAAACTTTCATGAAGAGATAAAAAAATTTAAGCTAGATGACCCATATGAGCTTACAAAAATAGAAAAAGCTGAATTAAAAAGACTTTATCGAAAAGCTAGTAGATTGTGTCATCCAGATATTATAGAAGAGGCTAAAAAAGATAAAGCAGAAGAGATTTTTAAAGAATTAAATTCAGCATATCAACAAAACAATCTAAAAAAAGTATCTAGAATATTAAATAATCTTTTAAATGGCGAGAGTTTTTCACTTGAATCAGATACTCTTTTTGACAAAAATATTTTAAAAAATAAAATTGAACTAGCTAGAGAAAAAATAAAGTTAGCAAAAACAGAGATTGAAATTATAAAAAAAGACGAAACTTTTAGATTAATAAATAAAATAGAAAATTTAGATGAATATATATATGAGATGAAACAAGAGTTAAAAGAAGAGAAAGAGAACCTAGTTGCTAAAATGCGCCAATATTCAACAACAATATAAAAAGAGTAAAAATGACTAGTAGAGCAGGACTAATAATTAGAAACAACTCCTCATATATGGAGCTTTATAAAAGCAAAACACTTATATCTTATACTCAAAAGATATTGAATAATCCCATTGATGTTTTAATAGACGACTCATGGATAACTAGAATATTTGATTGGGCAGATGAAAATAAAATTGATGAGTTACATTTCATTGAAAAGGGTTTTAATAATAAATATCCAAGGGGACTTCCACGGGATAAACAGACTTTATTAAATTTAGAAGAATTAAATCTCTCAAAATATAATTTGACTTATCTTCCAAAAGAAATATGTAATTTAACTAAACTAAAGAAATTACATTTATACAAAAATAGATTAAGGTTTATTCCCAGAGAGATTAATAATTTACAAATGTTGGTTGAACTAAGTTTATCAAAAAATAATTTGTCTAGATTACCAGATGAAATTTGTGAATTAAAAAACTTAGAAGTTTTAACACTTTTTGAGAATTCTATTACTTCATTGCCTAGTAAAATTGGACAATTGAAAAACTTAATAAAATTGAATTTATTAGGAAATGAATTAAGGATATTACCAACTAGCATCTGTGAGTTAGAAAAATTAGATTCTTTGAGTATTTTTGATAATAAATTAGAATCTTTACCAAGTGATATAGGAAATTTAATAAATCTTACAGAGTTACTTGTAAATCATAATTATTTAGTTGAATTACCTGAAAGCATAGGTGAATTGAAAAAATTAAAAGTATTATGGTTATATGAAAATAGATTGGAAAGACTTCCTTGCAGTATTGGGAATTTAAGTGAATTGACTGATTTATGGCTTTATTCAAATAACTTAAAAACTATTCCTAACGAGATATCAAAACTAACAAATTTAAAAGAGTTATGGTTGTCAAATAATTGTTTAATTAATTTACCACATAGCTTAGATAGTTTGAAAAGATTAAAAGAGTTCAATCTCTCAAATAATAATATTGTTCATTTACCTATAGAGTTAGCTTATCTTAAAGATTTATCTTGGTTAGAAGTTGATAAAACTGTATCTATTGGCAATGAATTTGATGAATTTATACAAAAAAGTATAATGAAATTTTCTTAAATTGTACTATCCAAAGAGTTTATATCTTTTATTTTAGAATCAATTGAAAATTTCTTTAATAGTTGTACTATTGAGATAAAAAAACTAACCATAGCTGGTCCTATAATCATTCCCCAAAAACCAAAAGTTGATAATCCTGCAAGAATAGAGAAAAAGATTAATAACTCATTTATGTTTGCTTTTGTTTTTACAACTTTTAAATTAATATATTTTATTATAACTGGTTTTACAAATGTATCTGCAACAATTGCTATTGCTACAACTGAATATATAGCTATTATTAGACCATTTGTAAGGGATACAGTAAATCCTTCATATAAAGCTATTGGAAGCCACATAATCAACCCACCAACTACTGGAATCAAAGAAGCAAATCCATATAATACTCCAAGTAAAATTCCATCATATCCAAAAAATGTAATAAAAATACCAAATAAAAACCCTTCTAATATGGCAGTTGCTAATACAGAATATAATACCACACTCATTACAGTTGAGGATTCAAAAAATAGTGCACTAGCATCTTCTTTTTTCAAAGGCAAAAGACTTTTCAAATAACTTGATAGTTCAAATGAATAAAAGTTAAAGAAGAAATAAAATATTAATATCATAATCATATCAATTATAAACTTTGCAGAGTTTTTACCTAAATATGCTCCAAAAGAAAGTAGACTTTCTATAAATTCTTTAATGTTGATTTTACTTATTGCTTCCATTAGTTGTTCTTTTATTATTAAAAAATCATTTGGTAACAGTGCAACCCAAGATTCAAATTTTGTTAGCATTTTAGATAAAGCTTGTTGGTCAATATTATTTATTAGTGTAGCAAATGAGAATACACAATATAAAAGTGGAATAAAGAATACAAAGGTTAAAATAATTGTCATCAAAGTTGAAGATAAAAATTTATTTTTAATTTTAATCGATACATTAGTACTAAAAGTATTGGTAGCAACTGCAAGCAGTAGTGCAACAGACATTGCTTTTAAAAATGGATCAAATAGTTCAAGTAAAAAATAAAGAGTTATAGCTCCAATTAAAATTAAAAAATATTGTGGTTTCAAAATAGTTTAGCCTCTGTAATAGGAGCTGTGAGTCTAAAAAGTTCATAGGTTTTTACACTTGCAACTCTTCCTCTTGCGGTTCTTTCAATATATCCATTTGCTAATAAATATGGTTCAATAGCATCTTCAATTGTTCCTTCATCTTCACTCAAAGCAGCAGCAATTGTAGAAAGTCCCATTGGTCTTCCTCTATTTGTGACAAGCAGTTCTAGTAAATTTATATCCATTTCATCAAAGCCTGTTTCATTTACTCCTAATTCATTTAGAGCATATTCACATCTTTTTAATTTGATTACTTGTTCATTTTCTACTTCTGCAAAATCCCTTACACGTCTTAAAAGTCTAAGGGCAATTCTAGGTGTTCCTCTACTTCTTCTTGCAATTTCCAAACTTGCATCTTTTTCACACTCTTTATCAAGTTTTGTTCCTGCTTTTTGAATGATTTTAGATAGTTCAGGATGAGTATAAAACTGCATTCTAAAGTGCATACCAAATCTTTCTCTTAAAGGATTTGAAAGCATACCAGCTCTTGTAGTAGCACCAATAAGTGTAAATCTTGGTAAGTCTATTTTTACAGTTTGAGCGGCTGGTCCACTTCCAATAATAATATCTAATCGATAATCCTCCATCGCTGGATAAAGTATCTCTTCAACTGCAGGACTTAAACGATGAATTTCATCGATAAATAAAATATCACCTTCTTCAAGGTTTGTTAAAATTGCAGCTAAATCTCCTGATTTTTCAATCATAGGACCAGCTGTTATTTTTATGTTTGAGTCCATCTCATTTGAGATTAGGTATGAAAGTGTAGTTTTCCCAAGTCCAGGAGGTCCATAAAATAAGATATGATCTAAGGCTTCACCTCTTTTTCTACTTGCATCTATAAAAACTCTTAGATTTTTTTTAATTTTTTCTTGACCAATATAATCATCCCATGATGAGGGGCGTAAATTTACTTCAACTTTTTCATCTTCAAAAGATATTTGTTCTACATTTACTAATCTATCATCCACTATTAGTATTCCTCTTCTTTACTTGGGAAAGTTTTGTTCTGAACATCTGATTTATAATTTGAAACAGCATCTTTTACAAGTGTTGCACCATCTAAATAGTGTCTTACAAATTTTGGTTTAAATTCTTCAAAAAATCCTAACATATCTGACCAAACTAAAACTTGTCCATCAGTCTCTTTTCCTGCTCCTATTCCAATAGTTGGGATTGAAACAGCTTTTGTAATTTCTTGGGCAACATCACTCATAACCCCTTCAATTACGATACAAAAAGCACCCGCTTTTTCAATTGCAATTGCATCACGAAGTAGTTGTTCTTTATCTTCTTGTGTTTTACCTCTTACTTTGTATCCACCTTCACTTCTTACATATTGGGGCATAAGACCAATATGTCCCATAACTGCTATAGAATTAGATGTAAGATGTGAAACTATATCTGCTCTATCTTCTCCACCTTCTATTTTTACAGCTGCAGCATTTGTTTCTTGGTAAACTTTTACTGCATTTTTAAGTGCTTCATCTTTATTTATGTAAGTTCCAAAGGGCATATCTATTACAACAAAAGCTTCTTTAGCACCATTGCATACTGCATTTGTATGGTAAATCATTTGTTCTAAGGTAGCAGATAAAGTGTCTGGTTTACCAGCAAAACTCATATTTAAACTATCACCCACTAAAATAATATCTGCAATCTCTTCAAATAGTTTTGCAAATAATGCATCATAAGCCGTAATCATTGTAAGTTTTTTTACATTTTTTGCTTTTTTTATCTTACTAATATTCATTTTTTCGAATTCATTTTTTATAATACTCACTGAATAACCCTTAATATTTATAGGTAAATATTGTATCTAAAATATCCTTTTTTTGAAAAACTAAAAAACAATATTTTTATTAAAAAATTCATTTTAAAATTCATTGTAGAGCCTATTCTCATATCTCTTCAAGAAAAAATTGGATAGAATAATTAAAAATTAATATTTTATTAGGATTATATTTTGAAAAAACTTGTTGGATATATTACAGCATCATTGCCTGAAAACAATTTTACAGTAGATTTAGCTTTTAATATGAAAGATGCAGGTGTTGATATTTTAGAGTTAGGTATTCCTTTTACTGATCCAGTAGCTGATGGTCCAGTAATTGAAAAAGCAAATTTAATAGCACTAAAAAATGGTTTTAAATTAAAAGATTTATTTGAAGTTTCAAGTAAAATTGCTCCTGAGATGAAAACATTGTGGATGGGTTATGCTAATCCTTTTTATCATTATGGAATAGAAAAGTTTTTTGCTAAAGCACAAGAGTTTGGAGTAAAAGGCGCTATTGTTCCTGATTTTCCTTTTGAAGAGAGTTTAAAATATAATAAATTAGCTAGTCATTATGAACAAGCTTTAATCTCTTTTGTAGCTCCAACTCATAGTGAAAATAGAATTAAAAAAGTTGTTGAACATTCTAAAGAGTTTGTTTATATGGTAGCTTATGCAGGTATTACTGGAAGTGGAGTAGAAGAGGACTTAAGTGATATTATTGATAATGTTAGAAAGTATACGAAGACTCCCTTATTTATTGGATTTGGGGTAGATGAAAAAACTGCAAAAGCAAAAGCAAAGAATGTTGATGGTGTAATAGTTGGATCTGCTTTTGTTAAACATCTTATAGATGATAGTTTAAGTAATAACGAAAAAATCCAAAGAATAACTGCAATAGCAAAAGAGATAAAAGAAAAAATAAACGAGTAATAATGCAATTGATAGATGATGAATTAGAGTTTGTAGAGAATAATAAAGATTGTTCTTATTTTGACAATGAAATATCTGATATAAGATATAGATACTTAAAAAACTGCACGCCAGAAGATTACCAAAACATGCTTGAGCATGGATGGAGAAGATTTGGTAGAATGCACTTTGTTCCAGAGTGCAAGAATTGTACTAAGTGTATAAGTATCAGAATTGATGTTGCAAATTATAAATTCTCTAAATCAGAAAAAAGGGTAATGGCAAAAAATAAAGATACAAAAGTTTATATTCAACCTCCTTCAATTTCTGTAGATCATCTAAATTTATATGATAAGTATCATAAGTTTATGAATGATAAAAAATCATGGCCTTATGCACCAATAGAACCAATAGAATATAGTAGATCTTATATTGATGGTAAAACTTCATATACAAAAGAGTTTTTGTATATGAGAGATGATAAATTAATTGGTGTAGCTTTAACTGATATTTTAGATAAATCTATATCTTCTATTTATTGTTTTTATGACCATGATTATGAAAAATTATCTATTGGCAAATTTTCAATATTAGCTCAAATAAAAGTTGCAAAACAATTAAAAATCCCTTATATCTATTTAGGTTATTGGATAAAAGATCATTTTTCTATGGGTTACAAAGAAGCATATACCCCTTTTGAAGTACTAGAAAATAGAGCCTCTTTAGAAGAAGAGACTATTTGGAATAAATATAAGGTATAATAAAATCACTTTTGTTCAATTATTTTAAGGATACTTATGAAAAAATTATTTTTAACTGCACTTTTAGCACTTTCATCTTGTTTTGGAAGTGATTCTGCAGGAAGTGAAGTTGATTGCTTAGTAATAAAAGAAGAGAACTCAATTATTTGTAAATATATGACACAACGATCAACAGAAGATAAGTTTGTAAAAGTTGAGTGGATTAATCCAGATGGTGAGATTTCTAGAACTAGAAATGTACTTTTACCTTCAGGTCATGGTTCTGTTTATGATTTTAGATATCTAAGTGGTAGAGAAGTAGGTATTTGGAATTTTAGAGTAACAGATAAAGACCAAGTATTTAATACTACTTTTGAAGTTTTAGAAGAAGAATAGCTACATAATTATGTAACTATTCTTGCAATATTATAAGTTATGAAAGATAAAACCCACGCTGTTCCTGTTGTGAAAATAAAAAGATAAACTAGATACTTCCATCCACCTGCTTCCCTTGCAAAAACCATTGATGCCGCTAAACAAGGTATATAAATCATTACAAACATAATAAATGAAAGTGCTGAAGTAATTGGTATATTATTTTTAATTTTATCAAGTAATGTATCACTCTCTTCTGTTAATTGATCTCCTAGACCATATAAAATACCTAAAGTAGAAACAACTATTTCTTTTGCAGCAAGTCCAGTTTCTAAGGCAACTGTCATTCTCCAATCAAAGCCTAGAGGTGCAAATAATGGTTGAGAAAATTTACCAACAATTCCTAAATAAGAATTTTCTAAATTATATTGAACAATTTCATTTTGCAACTCTTGTTTTTTTGCTTCATCCAAAGTTTGTTCTATTTTTGCATTGATTTCTTGAGTATATTCATGGTTCTTTGGATAATTTGAAGCAAACCAAATCAAAATTGAAGCAGCTAAAATATATGTTCCCGCTTTTTTTAAGTACATTAAAGCTTGATTTGAAACTGTGTGCCAAATAAGTTTAAGTGTAGGAAGTCTATATTTTGGCATTTCCATTACAAAAGGTTCATCTTCACTTTTGAAAACTGTTATTTTAAGTACTTTTGCAGCTATAAGTCCAAGAATAGCTCCTGTAATATATATTAAAAATAAAATATTTCCTGCACTATCACCTGAAAAGAATGCTCCTGTAAAAAGTACATATATTGGAAGTCTAGCTCCACAAGACATGAACCCAATAACAAATAAAGTTAATAGTCTGTCCCTGTCATTTTTAAGTGTTCTTGCTGCCATATATGCAGGAACTGAACATCCAAATCCAGAAACTAAAGGGATAAATGATTTTCCATGAAGTCCAAATTTATGAAAAAAACCATCAAGTAAAAATGCAACTCTACTCATGTACCCAGTAGTTTCAAGTAAAGCAATACCAAAAAATAAAATTACAATATTTGGTACAAATAATATTACTGCCCCAACTCCAGCTATTGCCCCATCTGCTATTAATGAAGATAGCTCATTATCTCCTAAAATATTTTTTGTTCCATCTACAAGGGAAGCAAAGAATGAATCAATCATATCCATTGGAATATTACCAATTACGAAAGTTAGTTGAAAAAGTCCCCACATAAAAAATAAAAAGATAGGAATACCTAAAACCTTATTTATTAAAATAGCATCAATTTTTGAACTTAAGTCTTTGCCATAGATTTTTTTAGTACTTACAACTTCTTGTGCTGCACCTCTTGCAAAAGAGTTCTTTTCGTCTGCAAAAATTTCATCTAAATCTTTTGTATTGTAGTGTAAATATATATGTTCTAAAGCTTCTTTTAATACAGGCTGTAATTCTGTCCAAATTGGCTCATCATGAAATTTTAGATATGTCTTTTTATCTTCTTGCAATAGTTTAATTGCAATTTCTCTATAGTCAACATCATTTGTATATTTTTTTTCGCTTAAAAGTCTTTTTATATTTGAGATTTCTTCTTCCATTACATTTGAAAAAATTAGTTTTGATTCAAATTTAGAAGAATTGTATTTTTGAATCATAGTATTTATTAGAGTGTCAATACCTGTTTTATTTTTAGCAGATGTTTTTACACAAGGCTTCCCTATGATTTTTGCCAATTGATTTTCATTTATTGATATACCTTCATTATCTGCTTCATCACTCATATTTAAAGCAATAACCATTTTTTTATCTAAAGCTAATAATTCAGTTGTTAAATAGAGATTCCTTTCTAGATTTGTAGAGTCTAAAACATTTAATATAATATCATAATCACCTTTTTCAAGGTAGTTCTTTGTAACTTTTTCTTCAATTGTGTAGTCATTTAAAGAGTATGAACCTGGTAAATCTGTAATTTGAAAAAGATAATCTTCATATTGAAATTCTATTTGTTTTTTTTCAACAGTTACTCCTGAGAAATTTCCCACTCTTAGTTTTGAATTGGAAATAGAATTTATAAGCATCGATTTTCCAACATTTGGTTGCCCTACAAGGGCTATTTTGATTAGTTTATTTTCATTTATATTTCGCATATTCTTCTCTCTATTTCGATAGTTTTTGCTTCGTTTGTTCTTAATGCAATTTTTGTATTATTAAGTCTGATTTCAATCGTATTTTTTGACATTGTTTGCTCAATAACATATATTTTTGCACCTTTTGTTATTCCAAAAGAGTTTAACCTAGATTTTAATATTTGATTTGCAGATACTTTTATTATTTCTCCACATTCACCTTTTTTTAATTCACTTAAATTCATTTTTTCTCTTTATATTAGATTTTTTTTATAAGTTAATTATAAGATTATAATTTTACTCCACAATATATAAATAAAAACTTAAGTGATTCTAATTATCAATTACTTTTCTTTGATTTTTTTACTTTTATTTGTTATACTATTATGTTTAAATCAAAAGGAATAATTAATGAATAATAATAATAATGAAGAGTTTGAAGATATAAAAGAAGAACTTAAAAAAATTGTAAAGCAAAAAGGCCTTAAATACACTGAACAAAGAGAAATCGTTCTTGAAGTACTTTTAAATGCAAAAGGCCATTTGACTGCTGAAGAAATTTACAATGAAGTTAAAAATGCTAATCCTGATTCAAATATTGGAATAGCAACTGTATATAGATCTTTATCATTTTTAGAAGAAGTTCATTTAATAACATCAATCACATTTGGAACAGATGGTAAAAAATACGAATCAAATACTAAAAATCATCATGACCATTTAATATGTGTTTCTTGTGGAAAAATAGTTGAGTTTATGGATGAAGAGATAGAAAAAAGACAGACTAAAATAGCAAAAGAAAAGGGTTTTGTAATTACAAACCATGTTATGCAACTTTTAGGTAAATGCAGTGATTGTCAATAATATTTAAGGATAAATCCTTAAATATTATTCCACTGATTGTAAATACAAGTTATGCTTAATAGCTTCTTTTATTTTTTGAAATTTTTTAATAATTTTCATTTTTTCTTTTATTGCAATTTAAATCGCAATCTCCACAATTATTTGAATCAATCATTTTTTTATATTCATCATAAACACAATTAGAAGAGTGCTTTGTACAAATATATGGTATATTTTGTTTTTTTGCAATATTTTTATATTTGTGCATAACATTATGATTTAAAAATGATGTAAGCATGATAATACAATCAGTATCTTGTGGAATTTTTTTCTTTGGTGCAGATGATTTTTTTCTTGCATCCCAATGCCTAATAGAACTTGCTCCTAAATCTTCTAACGTAGATATTATAGTAGATATTTTATCCCCGCCAATAACTAAAACACTCATAATACTTCCTTAGTTTTAATTTATATTTTCAAATAAATAGTACTTATTGATAATAATTATTAAAATTGTATTGGAAGTAAACTTAAAGTAATGTTAATATTGATACTTGTTATCAATTAATATTTTATTTATTTTCCTCTTCTTTTTTTTCTTCATCACAATTCTTTGTACAATAACCAAAAATAAGAGTTCTTATAACAAAAAATAAAATCCCTGCAAGCATTACTATACCAATAAATTTTTCAGTAGCAATAATCCCTAAGTAGTCCAGAAAAACTCCACATATTATTACTAATATATAAAATATTAAAACTCTTTTATCCTCTGGTATTAAAAAAAACATTTATTTTCTCGAAGGGATATATCTAAAAAATATGTATAAAATTAATAACATGATAAATAAAATACCAACTGAAGAAAAACTTAACACCATTTGTGGTTCATTACTTCCCCTTTGATAATCTTGATTTATAAATAAAATAGTGGTAGATAAAAGCATAAATGAAGCAGTAATAACTGCAATAAGGTGAGTAATTACTTTATGAATTTTTGTTTTATAAAAATCAAAGACCATCTTCCACGTAAGTATTGCTGATACTAGTGTAAGTATTAATATTATAATTTGATCAATATTCCCCATATATTTGCCTTTTATTGAAATAATTTATTCTATTGTATAAGTACTTTGATTATATCAAGTTTTTTATAGAAAAGACAAAAACAAATTATAGAAAATTTATAACTATTAAAAAAGAGATTGATAAATTTAAAATAATAAGTAAAAAAAATCCAAAAAAGAAAAAATCTACTTCCTAACAAAGGTAGAAGAATAAATGATTAATACATATTTGAGTAATATTCAAATATATATGCTATAATCACAAAAAAATATATTACTCTTCGTTTCTAGTAATCCTTACGAAAAACCAATCAGCAAAACAACATATATTTACAAAAGGCATTTATGACATTTAAAGAACTTGGTTTAATTGAACCATTATTAAAAGCAATTCAGGATAAAGGTTATACAAAACCAAGTCCTATTCAAGAACAGGCTATTCCTATTATTTTAGAAAAACACGATGTTTTAGCAGGTGCTCAAACGGGTACTGGTAAAACTGCTGGATTTACACTTCCACTATTACAAATATTAAGCAGTAAAGAATCAAAAAGTACTAAGCCAGAAATTAGAGCTTTAATTTTAATACCAACACGAGAATTAGCAGCTCAAGTTGCTCAAAGTGTTGATGATTATGGGAAATATCTTCCATTAAAAACTGCAGTTATTTTTGGTGGAGTTGGAATAAATCCACAAAAAGCACTTATTAGAAAAGGAGTTGATATAGTTATTGCAACGCCTGGAAGACTGTTAGACCATATTGAACAAAAAACAATAGATATCTCACATGTTGAACATTTTATCCTTGATGAAGCAGATAGAATGTTAGATATGGGATTTATAAGAGATATAAGAAAAGTACTTGCACTTTTACCAGAACATAGACAAAATCTTTTATTCTCTGCAACATTTTCTGATGAGATTAAAAAATTATCTGATGGAATATTAAATAAACCAAAATTAATCGAAGTAGCTAGAAGAAATACTTCATCTGAAATGGTATCTCAAGTAATACATTTAGTAGATAAAGAGAAAAAGAAAATACTTTTATCTAAACTTATAAAAGAGGGTGATTGGAGACAAGTACTTGTCTTTACTAGAACAAAACATGGTGCAAACAAACTTAGCCAACATTTAGAAAGTGATGGAATAAGTGCAACTGCAATTCATGGGAATAAATCTCAAGGTGCTAGAACAAAAGCTTTGGCTGACTTTAAAGCAGGAGCTGTAAGAGTACTTGTGGCAACTGATATTGCAGCAAGGGGAATAGATATTGACCAACTTCCACATGTGGTTAATTTCGAATTACCAAATGTTGCTGAAGATTATGTTCATAGAATCGGAAGAACAGGAAGAGCTGGAAATGAAGGTCAAGCTGTATCTTTAGTATGTATTGATGAACATGATTATTTAAGAGGAATCGAAAAACTTATCAAAACTTCTATAAAAAAAGTTTTAATAGAAGGTTTTGAAGTAGATCCTAGTATAAAAGCAGAACCAATTAATAATGGTAGAAATAAGGGCAGAAATAACTCAAATTCACGAAGTACACCTAAAAAAGAGTTTTCAAGTGAAAATAATAGAAGAAGAGATAAAAAACCTTTCAGAAATAGTGATGAGCCAAAAAGAAGTGAAAAATCATCTTCTCCAAAAGGAAAGCTAAGTAACGAAGGTAAAAAATTTAAAGAGTCTTCTAGTAACTCAAAATTTGCTTCTTCAAAACCTAGTCAATCAAGAACTGATAGCAGATCAAATAGACAAAGAAGACCAAGAGTTCAAAAAGATTAATTACTTTTTTTATGTAAATAAATAATAATAATAAAAAGGCTACTATAATATAATTATTAAAAGGGCTGTTAATGAAAAAGGCACTATTTTTATTTATTATTTTACCAATTTTATTATTTGCTGATGAGTATAAAAAAGTAACTCTTCAGTTAAACTGGTTAAATCAGTTTCAATTTGCAGGTTATTATGTTGCAAAAGAAAAAGGCTTTTATAAAGATGTAGGCCTAGATGTTGATATAAAAGAGTACACTTTTAATACTGATTTAGTAAACTCAATTAAGACCAAAAAAGCTGATTTTGCAATAGGGCGGTCTTCTTTATTAATTGAAAAAGCAAAAGGTGAAGATGTAGTTGCTTTAGGTGCTATATTTCAAGAGTCACCTTTGATGCTTTTGGTAAGAAAAGATTCCCACATAGTTAGTGTTCGTGATTTAAAAGATAAAAAAATCATGATTACACCAGATGCTGCCTTTTCAGCATCTCTTCTTGCAATGCTAAGTGCTAATGGATTAAATAAAAATGATTTTACAATCCAAAGGCATTCCTTCAAATTAGATGATTTAATCTCAAGAAATACAGATGCTATGGCATCATACTTATCAAATGAACCAATCAACTTAGATGAAAAAGAGATTAAATATAAAATTTTTAAACCAAAAGATTATGGATTTGATTTTTATAGTGACATTCTTTTTACTTCTAATTCATTTATAATAAATAATCCGAAAATAACAAAGGATTTTTATGAAGCAAGTATAAAAGGCTGGAAATATGCCTTTGAACACAAAGCAGAAACTGCAGAAATAATATATAAAAAATATAATTCTCAAAATAAATCATATATTCATCTTATAAAAGAAGGTGAGATTTTAGAAAAATTAGCATATGCAAACAATACAGATATAGGTGATATAAGTAATAAAAAATTACAAAGTATTTTTAATGTATTTAAATTATTTGGTTTAGTAAAAAATGATATAGATATTGATTCTTTTATATATGATGAAAATCCACATAAAACAATGAATCTAGAAATCTCTCCTGCAAAACAAAAACTATTTTTTATAATCTTATTTTTTATTATAATAGTATTTCTAATTGTACTTTTTATATTAAAGAAAAATAAACAGTTAAAAGAACAATTGCAAACAGTAATAGATGCTACAGACGATTTTATATTATACAAAGATAATAAGTTTAGATACTTAGGCTGTAACAAAAGCTTTGAAAAGTTTGTTGGCAAAAAGAAACCTGAAATAATAGGGAAAAATGATTTTGAACTTTTTTCTAAAGAATATGCCAAATTATTTAGAAAAAGGGACATGGAAGCTATTAATTTAAATTCAATACAGATAAATCATGAGTGTGTAATATATGAAAATAAAAAAATAATTCTTCAATCAAAAGTAATACCTTTTAAATATAAGAAAACAAAAAAAGAGGGGATATTAGCAATATGTAGAGATATAACAGAACTCCATGAAGCACATGAAAAGTTAAAAAAAGAAGCTTATCATGATGAACTTACAAATATTTTTAACAGAAAAGCATTTAATGAAAGAATAGAAGAGAAGTTTGATTTATACTATAGATATAAAAATGAATTTTGTATTGCTATGTATGATATAGATGATTTTAAATATATAAATGATACATTTGGACATGATATTGGTGATAGAGTACTAATTGATATGACAAAATATATAAAACAGCATATAAGAAAAACAGATTTTATTTTTAGAGTAGGAGGAGAAGAATTTGTAATACTTTTCCCTAAAACATTACTTGAAGAAGCTCTTGTTGTTATTGAAAAAATTAGAGTCGATGTATCTAATATGAATTTAGTTGAAAATAAAAAAGTTACTATAAGTATAGGAATTACACAAGTAAGAGAAAATGATACCCCAGCTTCTATATATGAAAGAATAGATAAGTTAATGTATGTGTCAAAACACGAAGGTAAAAATAGAACTTCAAAGGACTGATTTTTATATTTTTGCTGGGATGTGGTCACTCAAAGTTGAATCTATATCGGACTTTGAGAGATTAAATTCTAAAAATACCCCTAAAAAGTACCCTAAGATTATTTTCTTAAGTCTTTTTGTATCTGCAAACTTATATCTAATAATTCGTTTAATTCATTTTTACAAATATTAAAAATTACCTCTGCATCTAAATCAAAATAGTGATGAGATAAAATATCTCTTATTCCTTTGACTTGTTTCCATGGAATAGTTGGATAATCAATTAGTAGAGTGTTAGATAATTTATCTATATTTTTAAATCCTTCTCCAATAGCTACTAATCTCATTGAGATACTATCAAGTTTTTCAATACCATCTTCATCTTTTATAAAGTCGTCACTAGAATTTATATTTTTAGACCTTTTTTGGATTAATTTTAGAGAATAAATAATATCATCAAGAGTAGACAATATCATTTCTGTTTGGTTAGACATATATAATATCTTTTTTAATCATTTCTAAAAAAAGAGGTTTTATATTTTTATGTTCTCTTATAATATCAACTTTTTTATTTAAATCATTTTCTATTTGCTCTTTAATTGCAATTAAATCAAATAGCGATGGTTTCATTTTTACATAAATATCAATGTCACTATCTTTTGACGCATCATTTCTTGCGTAGCTTCCAAATAGTCCTATTTGTTCTACATCATATTTATTTTTAAACTCAATATAATGTTCTTTCAAATAATTTAAAATGTTTGTTTTATTTATTTCTTCTTTTTTCATAATAATAATTATAGCATAAAATTTTTTATAATTTTTCTTTCATCCAATTTTCGATTTTTTCTTCCTCCCATACTGTAATTCTAGGACTTAATTTTATAGGTTGAGGAAATTTTTTCTCATTTACCCATAGCCATAAAGTACTTCTTGCAATACCTGTTTTTTTCATTACTTCTTGTATTCTTATAAATTTTGTCATCTTATTTCCTTTTTGAATAATATTTTTTATGTCTCAATATTATTGAAATGATTTTTATTTTGCTATAAAACTTTGTATGGTTTTTCTAAAAATTTAATGAATATTTTAATTGTGTAGAGTAAGTGTTGTAAACTGTTATTTATTTCATAAAAGTAATTTTAATGTAACTAAATTTATATTAAATATTATTAAGATAGAATGATTAGATATTATTGTATAGGAATTTTATTGAAAAATGAACAATCTTTTTTTATCGATCTTATAAATTATTATAAAAGAACTTTAGAAGTTACAGAGTTAATTAAACATAAATTTAAAAAAGAATATTTTATTCAATCTAACAGTGATTTAAAAGATAATCTTGAATATTTAATATTTGGTATTAAAGATGAGTATACATTTGAGTTAGCAAAAGAATATTGTTTTATGCTACTTGATAAATTAAATAGTAGTAAAAAGAATAAAAAAGAATTTCAAGATGAATTTACATTATATTATTCTCCGGCAATGCTTCAAATTAATGATTTTTATATTAATCCTTTTTTTATAAAAGTTCAGTCTTTAGATAATATTTCAAAAATCATTGAAAACTATGAAAATAATAACTTTGATGAAAATATTTTTAATGGTGAAGAATTAATATTTAATCCTTTATTAATATTAGAACCATTCGAATTAGTTGATCATGATTTAACATCGAAGTTACTTAATGAACTTGAGAGAGAAAATAGAGGACTTAGGATTGATAATTTTGAACAAATGAAGGATATTTTAATAAAGGCAATAAATACTTGGCTTGATGAAAATCTACCTCTTGAAAAATGTGATTTTGAGAGGTTAAATAAAGGGTTAGTTTACTCTTTTGAAAAATTATATAAAGAGCAACAAATATCAAAAGAAAAAGATGATATTGTTGAAAAGAAAATAAAATTGATGTTTAACCCTCATATTATAGTTAAAGTTGAGTCTAATCAAGATGATAAGTCAAATATTAATGGACTTTTAAAAACATATGAATCTTTTGAACAAAATATAAAAGACAATTCTTTTAATGATTCTAATCTTTTATATTATTTCTTATCAGGTTCTGAAGAAAAATATTCACCTGTATCTTTAGATATTAAGGATAGAGATTTAAAAAAAGAACTTCTTTTAGACTATGATAAAATTATTGAATTATCGAGAAGTCATTTAGGCGCATTAACAGAAGAGCATGATTTAACAATATCACAAAAGTATTGTTTAAATGCATGTAAATCACACTTGAATGTTATACCAGTAAATGGTCCTCCCGGTACAGGTAAAACATCATTACTAAGAGCAATTATTGGAGATATTATTGTTAGTAATGCAATAAGAACTTATAGTGATTTTTTGAAAACAGGTGATATAAATTTTTCTACACCAATAATTTCATTCTCAACTAATAATAAAGCCCTTGAGAATATTGCATCTGGTATAAATGAAGTTCTTGAAAAGATAAAGGGAAGAGGTGATATTGATGATACTTCTAAAGTATTATATAAAAGATGGATTAATGCTCCAATAAGTTATTATGAAGATAATAAATTTAAAACAATAACGATAAACGAAGCTAATATTTATTCTCCATTATTTAAGAGCTGGGGAAATGTAAATATTGATAATCCTAAGGAAACAGTAATAAGTTGGGATAACTTATCATCAATTATAGATGCAGTTGCTTCAGATAATATTAATATAATATCTAAATTTTTAGAGAATTTTAACATACTTGATTTAGGTTTTAAAATTCCTAAGGAAAATATTTTAGAATTTAGGAAACAATCTCTTGAGCTTGCTTTAGAGTATTTATTTTTGGAACTAAATACTATTCAATCACAAATAGAGGAAAAAGCCGATAATTTTTTTATAAATAATAATTATAAAATATTTAAAGCACTTTTATCTCAAATTCAACGGTTTCAAAATAGCGAAGATTTCATAATACAAAATAGAATACAGTTTGATAGTTATTGTAATCACTTAAATACTAAAATAAATCTTTTTTTTAAAAAATATAATTCAATTCAGAATAAAATTGATTCTTTGCATGAAGACTCAGAACGTGCGATAAAAAAGATTAAAGAGGATAGTGATAATAGCATTAGTGAAGACTGTAAATATTTAGAAGAACAAATAGACAATTTATCTAATGAATTTACTAAAAAAGTTGGTATTTTTAGTACTTCATTAGAAGAAGGACTAAACAAACTAAAAGAAAAAAGAGATAAGGAAACAGATAAAATCTTAAAGAGATTTGACTCTTTTATACCAAAGATAAAAAATATTTTCACAAAAGAAAAAGATAAACAACTTGAAGATGTTTCACAAAATTATGATAGTCAAGTAAAAAAGATTATGGAAGATATTGAAGTTAAGATTGATAATGAATCAAAAGTTTATAAAGTTAAGTCAAAAAGATTAATGGACGAAAAAAATATTATTACTAATACAATTATTGAACAGTCTGAAAAAAGTTCTGAAACTATAAGAAATGATTTTATAAAAAAGATACAGGATTATGAAAATAAATATGATGAAGCAACAGTTTTATTTCAACTCCATAATCTCAATCATAAAGAGGCATATAAAAAAATTATTGCATTCAAAAAACTAGTAGAAAGTTTTTCAAATATTGATATAGAGTTTTATGATGAATTTTCTCTACGATTAGAAAAAGACTTTGTAGGTAGTGATTTTAATCTAAGAACAAAAGCTATGTTTTATTCATTACATATCTTAGAGGGATTATTACTTTATGATGTAATAAGAGAATTAGAAATTGTAAAAGAGAATAAAGTTAATAGATGTTTTAATCATAAATGTGGGAAAAGAGACCTAAAACGAGCAAATAGAAATGATGATAAAATAGAATATTATTGTTCTAGTTGTGGTTCAACCTTTATAAATAATACTGTTAAAAAAATTGGCAGACCACTAACTCAAAGTGAAGTAGTAACAATTATTACTTTTAAGAATGTAACCATCGATAATACAACATTTATGTTAAGAGTAAATGAGGACAACCCAAAATATTGGAATGTTGCACAAGGAAGCAAGACTATAAGTTCAGATAAGCTTTCTATATTAAAAAGATGTAGTGTATTATTTCCCTTATTAAATACTACATGTCATTCTTTTGGAACAATGTTTGCAATAAATGATGACAATACAGTCCCTGAATCTTTAATAGAACATCTTTTTGTTGATGAAGCGGGGATGATTCTTTCTCCATATATGATTAATTTACTAGCTGGAAAAAAGGTTTTCTTATTTGGAGATGAAAAGCAAATAGAGCCCGTTTATCCATTTTCTGAAAATAAAAGAATATATGACTATTTGATTAATAGATATTTTGATAATAATGAAGATAAACAAAGAGTTTTAGACTATTATGCAATTAATACTTCAAATGCGATGAAAATTGCAAATAAAGCTGTATCCATAAAAAATCCAATGAATAAGATTGATTTAGATGGAGACTTATGGTTATTAGAACACTTTAGATGTAAAGAAAGTATTATCAAGTATTGTAATGAGAACTACTATAATAACTATATGATTCCAAGAATAAAAGATGAAGAAAATCAAATTCATTTAGATTCTATAAATCATGAATTTACAGCAAAAAGAGATGGTAAAAGTAGATATAACAGAGATGAAGCACAACTTATTATTAATGATATTGAAGAAAAGCTAGAAAAAGATATTTGTATTGATACACAGCTAAAAAATATTGGAATTATTACTCCATATAGTAAACAAGAGAATATTTTGTATGATTTATTAAAAAGTAAAGGTTGGAATAATAAGATAACTTTTGGAACTGTACATAAATTTCAAGGATCTGAAAAAGAAACTATTTATTTTTCAACTACAGTTGGTATAAATAATACATCTACTTCTGATACTTATATGATTAATAAGGCACAACCTAATGTTATTAATGTTGCTGTTTCTAGATCTAAGAGCAAACTTATTGTCGTTGGTAATATTAAGAATTTACAATTAGAGAATGGCAGTTTGACAACAAAATTAATAGAGCATATTAATGAATATAAAGAGGAAATTAACTTTAGTTAGAATTGAATTTTAATAACTTTTTTAATGGTATTGTAAATGAGTATACAAATAGTAACTTTATAAGGTTTGAAAAATTATAATAAATATAAGGATGTAAATGTGTGGAATGATATTGAAACAACTAATGATTTGCTAAATTTTGGTGTAGTAGCAGATACAGCTGCACAGTTAATTCGTGATTCAGGGAATGAACCTTTATCTATAGGTATTTCAGGAAGCTGGGGGAGTGGAAAGTCTTCACTTGTTAAAATGATTGGAAAATCATTAAATGAAGGAGAACAAGCTGAACAAAAGTACTTATTTCTAGAATTTAATGCATGGCTTTATCAAGGCTTTGATGATGCTAAAATGGCTTTATTACAATCTGTATCAGAGGTTTAAAGTTTTAAAATTAGGTGCACCAGTAGCCTCAGGAGCAATACTTGGAGGGGCAATAGGAGGACCTATTGGAGCAGCAGTTGGTGCTTTTGGAGGCTTATTTAAAGGTGCTGATTTACCCAGTCAAGAAGAATTAGTAAAAGCACAAGAAGCATATAAAGGACTTGAACCTGAATTGAAAAGTATTCTAAAAGAGGAAGAAATAACATCCTTACCTAAAGAGATATCAAGTTTAAGACAAGCCTTTGAAGAAATACTAGAAGGTCTAAATATAAAATTAGTAGTATTGGTAGATGATCTTGATCGTTGTATGCCAGATACTGCTATTTCAACTCTTGAAGCTATGAGGCTTCTTCTATTTTTACCACGAACTTCTTTTATTATTGCAGCAGATGAAAAAATGATTAGAAGTGCTGTCCGTTCACATTTTTCTAAAATTCAAATAGATGATGAATTAGTAACAAGCTATTTTGATAAATTGATTCAAGTCCCTTTACGAGTTCCAAGATTAGGAGTAAGTGAAGTTAAAGCATATTTAATTCTTTTATTTGCAGAACAAGCCGTTAAAAAAGCTGTTATTACACAAGAAGTTTTAGATGAAGCAAGAGAAAAAATTTTAGAGACAGTTAAAAAACCTTGGTTAGGGGGATTGAAAGAACAGGCTATAAACGAAGCATTTGGTGCGTCTAGTAATTCACTT
This sequence comes from Arcobacter sp. F2176, assembly GCF_004116465.1. NCBI lineage: Bacteria > Pseudomonadati > Campylobacterota > Epsilonproteobacteria > Campylobacterales > Arcobacteraceae > Arcobacter > Arcobacter sp. F2176. The sequence goes on along the minus strand of NZ_PDJV01000020.1, from coordinate 4,146 downwards.
GAAAAGCAAATAGATATAGCAGAACAATTAGCTCATATTATGGCTACTGTAGAACAATTGGCTGGAAACCCTAGATTAATAAAACGTTTTTTGAACAATTTAATAATTAGAGAAACTATTGCGAATACACAAGGTATAGGAATAGCTTTTGAAGAGCTTGTTAAATTACAACTATTTGAGCGTTGTGCATCTCCACGTGCATTTGAATTTCTTGCTAAAAAAGTTTCTGAAAGTGATGATGGGAAAGTAGATTTTTTAATAGAAATAGAAGAAAAACTTAAAAGTGGTGAAGATTATGAATCACCAGACCAAAGCTGGAAAGATCCATTTATAGAAGAGTGGTTACAAATAACTCCTTTATTATCAGGTGTTGATTTAAGACCTTTACTACACCTTAGTAAAGATACAATTGTTTCTCTTTCCAGTGTTGATGAATTATCTCAAGAGGCAAAAGAAATTTATGATGCATTGCTTGTAGTAAAATCAAGTCAAGCAACATTAGTAACTAAAATTAAATCACTTCATGAAATGGAAGCTAATCAAATTTTAATTCGCTTAAAGAGAAAACTAAGAGCTCAAGAATGGAATGGTAATTCACTTCAAGGTGTTTTACATGTAATTAGAGCTTATCCTTCTTTAGGTAGTTCACTTACTGATTTATTAGAAGAGATACCTTCATCAAAACGATTAGCTTCTTTTGTCCCATTACTCTCTAATGAAGAGTGGGCAAAAAGTACTCTCCTGGAATGGTCAAAAGATACAGAAACACCTAAAAGTACTCAAAAAGCAATTAATCATAAATTTGGAGGACAGTAATGGGTACATCAACTTCTAGTACAGGACCAGTATCAGGTATATCAATGGATCCACCTTGGCTTGATGATATTAATAGTGATATAACTGTACCAATAGATTCTGATTCTAGTTCTGAACAAGAGAATGGAATAACTACAGAACAACCTAGTATTCAAGAACCGGTAGTATTAGCCCCAATAGCAAGGTTTGGGACAGCAAGAAAAAATCTTGGTGAATTTGCTAGAAGTGGAAGTCAAAACTCATTTAAAAAAGCAGTAGGACACTATTCTAAAAAAGGAATGGGTGGTGCATCTAATGTAGCTAAAAGGATGAGAGCTTCTACAAGTTCTGTTTCTGGATTGGTATCATTTTTAAGAGATGTTAAAGACAATACATTACCTGATATTAAAGACTGGGCACAAAATCTTATGTCTAAGTCTCCAAGTGCTAATGAAGTAATAGATGCAATTATTGATAGAGTTACAAGTGAAGGTGGAATAATAGATGAAGAATCCATTAAAGATTCAATGGCTAATGCTATGTCAGATTTGTTAGAACAAAATCCAGATATAGAATTATTGAATTTAGGAGATGATGAGAGCTGGGATTTAATAGAAGGTTTTCTAGCATATGAAGCTTCTAATAGACTTCAGTTGGATATTGGTCAATTATTGGAAAGAACACTTAGCCCAAAGGAGATGGTTCAAAGAGTAGATGAAATGAGGGATTATCTTAAGTCTGAAATTTCAGCTCAGTTACAACAATATAAATCTTCTGATAAACATCCTGATATTAGTAAATTAAATGCTGTAACTCAACTAGCCTTAGAAAGCACTTTTATCGTTTTTGAAGGAGAACTATAATGAAAGTAATTTGTGCACCAGTAAATGAACTACCAACTATATTAGATAGTAATACGAAATATTTTTCTTTATATTCAAACAGTGGCCGTCCTAATATAAGTTTTATTTCTAATGATTGGTTACGAGCTTTAAAAAGAGATAACATAGCACCATCAAATTTAGTTTGGGATTTTGTGACAATTGCTTTATCCGTAGCTGCTTCAGATTTAAGTTGTGAAAGAGAAAAAAGTGAAGATGGTTGGACAAGACAAATAGAACTAAAAGTCTATTTATGTAATCCAGAACCGTGGAGATCACAATATAAATCACTAGAAAAAGCTTTTAGATTTTTAACTGGAGATATATGGAAATTTGAATTTGTTAATAATGGGGTACAAGCTCCTACATCAATTATACCCATAGAAATTGATGTAGATTGCGTATCTTTACTCTCAGGTGGAATGGATAGTTTAATTGGTGCAATTGATTTAATTACGAATGGACTTAAGCCTTGTTTTGTTTCTCAAGAAGCAAAAGGAGATGTTGAAAAACAAAAAGCATTTACACGTCAATTAGCACCATCTCAACAACACTTTCGATGGAAGAATCCTATAAGTTTAAGTGGCAGAAATGAATCATCTACAAGAGGTCGTTCAATAATATTTTTGGGATATGCTCTTTTAGCAGCAACTACATTAAGTAAATGGAAAACAAGTACAGTAGATATATATGTACCTGAGAATGGTTTTATTAGTCTTAATATTGCATTAAACTCAGGAAGACTAGGAAGTCTTAGTACTAAAACAACACATCCAGTATTTTTAGGATTAATTCAAGACATTTGGAATAACTTAGGAATCAATGCAAAGATAGTAACTCCTTATCAATTCAAAACAAAAGGTGAAATGCTACAAGAATGTAAAAATCAAGATTTAGTTCAATCGTTAGTATGTAGTACAACAAGCTGTGGTAAATATTTAACACATGGACGTACTCATTGTGGACGCTGTGTGCCTTGTATGGTAAGAAGAGCTGCTTTTTTAAAAGCAGGAATAGCAGATTTTACTATATATAAATATAGAGATTTAAATAATAATGGATTTAGTAAAACACAAGGACCTAACGACGTCAACGCTGTAGCATCTGCATATGTAAAATATCAAAATAAAGGTATTGAACGAATTATTTGTGGTGCTTTATCTTTCTCATCTACTAATGATAGACATAAGTATGTTGGAGTAGTTGAGAGAGGCTTAACAGAGTTAGGTAAATTGTTAGAGGAACATGAAGTATTATGATTGATATGCATACACATCTTGATTTATATCCTGATGCTTTACAAATAATTGATAAAGTTAATAAGATTAATATATTTACATTAGCAGTAACAACAAGTCCAAAAGCATGGTTAGCAACATCAAAAGTCTTTGAGAAGTATGAAAATATTCATGTATCAGTAGGGTTACATCCTGAAATTGCTGAAGCTAAGGCTAATGAAGTAGACTTGTTAATAGATTGTATTAAAAATACTAATTTTGTTGGTGAAGTAGGGATTGATGGAAGCACAAGGTTTTCTAAGTCTTTACCTCTCCAAACAAGTATTTTTAAGAGAGTACTAGAAGAGTGTGAGATACAAAATGGGAAATTTATTAGTATTCACTCTCGTGGAGCAGAATCAGAGGTATTAACTTTATTAAAGAATCATAAAAACTGTGGAACACCTATTTTACATTGGTTCTCTGGAAAGATAAAAGAACTAGAAGAAGCCATTAGTCTTGGATGCTGGTTTAGTATAAACCCAATAATGTGTAACAGTAAAAAAGGGATATCTTTAATAAGCAGAATACCTAAAAATAGAATCTTACCAGAGTCAGATGGCCCTTTTACAGCAGTTAAAAATAAAACTATATATCCGTGGGAAGCGATTAATATTGTAAATACATTAGAAAAGATATGGCAATGTAATCATGACGATGTTATTTACCAGTTAAAAATAAATTTAAATACTTTATTAGGCAAAAATTATGGAGAAGTAAGAAATAAGCATGTTACATAACTACCAATATGAATTAATTAATGACTTATATAAAAAGCTCTCTTTATATAAAAACAATAGCTTTGAAAAAGATATTCCGTATACATTTAAGAATTTAAAAGCGCAAAAACTTTCAAATATACTTCTTCATAGCAAATTAAATTTTAAATTGGATAGTGAAACTATAGATCTCTTTCTCAAAGGTAAAAAAAAAATTAGGAAGTTATCTTCAGGTAAAGAATTAAGCATAAAAAGTAGTCTTACTAGGGAAGAGCTCGAAAAAGAATCATTGTTGTGGTTTATAGATGGAAAAGCAAGAGTTCCGTATAGCTATAATGATCAAGAAAACATAGAAATATTTAAAACTATTAATAATTTATCTTCACTTATATATGGAAAAGATGATTTTCAGCGTAGTGAATTAGTAGTTACAATAGATAAAATCTTACATAATGAAGAAGAAATTAATATATT
>NZ_PDJV01000019.1 GCF_004116465.1 Arcobacter sp. F2176 | reverse complement strand
TTTTATAAGTGCATAATTATTTTATGTATTTTTATCAATATAAAAAATTATTTATTATTTTTTAATTTAATATTGTTAAGTAATTAATGCTTTTAAAGCCATAAAATTAGTATGATTTAAATATATGCAAAAAACATTAAAAATATTTCATTGAGTATTTATTTGTAAATTTATTGAATTTTTTAATAAATAAGAATCCTTTATTTTAGGGGTTTATGATAAAATAAACAATAATTAAATTCTTCTTTAAGTAAAGTTTTATTTTTATATTTTTTAATCATATTTAAATAATTTAAATATGATTAAATTTTATCTTTGTATAAAAAGTATACAGTAATGAAATATTATTTTTTATAAATAATGATAGGATTTCTCAGTTTGGAGTTATACATTGTTTGAATGATTTATGTTATTTCGAGGACATAAGTAATTTATCATAAACAATATCTACTAGAAGTCTCGATTAAAATTTATACAATTAAGGAAATAAAATGACTAAGAATAGAAGAGATTTTATTAAAAAAACTGGTTTGGCAGGAATTACAGCAGCAGTAGCAATTCCATCGGTTGCAAGTGCTGATTCTTCAAAAAAGTTTAGATGGAAAATGACAAATTGTTATGGGGCAGGGGCTCCATTTTATTCTACTGGACCTGGAAGTGCGAGTTATTTTTGTAAAAGGGTTGAAGAGTTGACAAATGGAAGATTGAGAATCAAACATTATCCAGCTGGGGAATTAATCCCTGCAATGGAAGGTTTTGATGCTGTATCAAAGGGTACTATTGAGATGAATTGGGGTAATTCATTTTTTTGGGCTGGTAAAACATTTGCAGCTCAATATTTCACGGCAGTTCCCTTTGGTATGACTTTTGAAGGTACAAATGCTTGGTTACAATTTGGTGGAGGACAAGAACTTTGGGATGAGGTTTATAAACCATTTAATGTGATTGGTTTAGCAGCTGGAAATACAGGTACTCAAATGACTGGTTGGTTCAAAAAAGAGATAAATGGTGTTAAAGACTTAGATGGATTAAGAATGAGGGTTCCAGGACTTGCTGGAAAAGTTCTTGAGCAATTGGGTGTTAGCGTTAAGTTATTACCAGGTGGAGAAATTTTCCCAGCTTTAGAAAGAGGTGTAATTGATGCAGCAGAGTTTGTAGGACCGTTCCAAGATAGAAGAATGGGATTCCAAAAAGCTGCTAAATATTACTATACAACAGGATGGGGAGAACCAAGTAATACAACTGAGTGTTTGATTAATAAAGATGCTTGGGCAACACTACCAAAAGATATTCAAGCAATAGTAAAAGCAGTTGCATCTGAGTGTAATCTTATGGGTCTTTCATGGTCTGAAGCAAATAACTCAGAGGCATTAGATGATTTGGTAAAAAATCAAGGTGTTATCGTAAAAACATTACCAAATGAAGTTATTAAAAAATTAAGAGAAGTTACTTTTTCAACTTATGACAAGCTTACTGCAAAAGATCCTTTGGTTAAAAAAGTTCATGAGAGTTACTTTAACTTTAAGACTATTCATGATGGTTGGCAAGATAAAAGTGAATTAGTGGTTATGACTAAGTTGAAATAATGAAAGAGTTAGCACTTTTAGCAAATAGACTTGATACGCTTATAATGCGTATCGGTCAAATAACATCTTGGCTAATCTTTATTTTGGTTTTATTAGTTGCTGGGGATGTTCTTTTTAGATATTTTTTTCACATAAGTTCTATTGCTGAACAAGAGTTTCAATGGCATCTTTTAGCAGCAATTGCAATATTTGGTTCTGCTTATACTTTCCAACAAGGTGAACATGTACGAGTTGACCTTTTTTATCACAGTTATAGTAAAAATGTAAAAAGATGGATGAATATTTTAATTCCTTTAATAATAATTCTTCCTTTTTCTGCTTTTATAATTTATTTATCAAGTGATTATGTACTGCAATCTTATGTAAATAATGAAGTCTCACCTGATCCTGGGGGATTACCTTATAGATACCTAGTAAAAGGACTTATACCTTTAGGTTTTATACTTATTTTTATTCAAGGATTATCGGTTTTATTAAAAGCCATAACAAAAACAGAAAGCGAGTTATAATTTATGGATCCACAAATATTAGCAATTTTAATGGTTGTATCTCTTTTTACACTGATTTTAGCAGGAGTTCCAGTTGCTTTTGCAATAGCAGGGGCAGGTCTGTTTTTTGGAGCAATTGGTGTAGATATGAATCTTTTCAATTTACTTCCTGCAAGAATCTTTGGAGTTTTGACTAACTATACACTTTTGGCAGTACCTTTATTTGTTTTTATGGGAATACTTTTGGAAAAATCTCGCATAGCAGAAAAGATGCTTGATGTATTAGGACTTTTATCTGGTAAAAAGCCTGGAGGAATGGCTATCGCGATTATTGTTGTGGGTATTCTTATGGGTGCATCAACAGGAATTGTAGGGGCAACAGTTGTTACTCTAACAATGATTTCTCTTCCTACACTTTTACGAAGAAACTATAGTCATAGTGTTTCGTGTGGTACTATTTGTGCTTCTGGAACATTGGGACAAATTTTACCTCCTAGTTTAGTTCTTATATTATTGGCAGACATTAGTGGAGAAGCCATAGGGCCTCTTTTTGCTGCTGCTTTAGTTCCAGGGTTACTTTTAGCTTGTATGTATATTTTATATATTGTTTTTTTGAGTTGTTTTTTTCCTCAACATGTGCCACCAATTGATATTGAAGAGAGAGAATCTTATTCAAGAAAAGAGTTATACATAGAGTTTATAAAATCAGTTGCACCACCTTTTATTTTAATCTTTGCAGTTTTAGGCTCTATCATTGGAGGACTTGCAGCCCCTACAGAAGCTGCTTCAATGGGAGCAATAGGCTCACTTTTAATAGTTTTTTTAAGTAAAAGACTTAATATGGATGTCTTAAAAGAAACCTTATACGAAACTATGAAAGTAACTGGTATGATTATGTTCGTTTTATTGGCTTCTCAAATATTTGGGCTGAGCTTTAGAGGATTAGAGGGAGATTATTTAGTAGAAGATCTTTTCGCCGCAATTCCAGGGGGGATGTGGGGTTCTATTATTTTTATGATGTTTGTACTTTTTGTATTAGGATTCTTTTTAGAATGGATTGAAATCTCTTATATTGTATTGCCATTGGTTTTACCTATATTTCATGCTTTGGATATAAATATGATATGGCTAGGTATTTTAGTTGCACTAAATTTACAAACTTCATTTTTAACTCCACCTTTTGGTTGGTCTTTATTTTTCCTAAAAGGTGTTGCGCCTAAAGAGATTAAGACTATGGAGATATATAAAGGTGTTTTACCTTTTATTGGAATTCAGATTTTTGTTATTGGGCTAGTGATGCTTTTCCCAGATATTGCTTTATGGTTACCAAAAGCAATTGGATGGATGTAAGAAAAATATAAACTAATTATAATAAAATTCTAAAAAGGATATTTAAATAAATATGAATAAATTACTTAAAACACAAACTTCACAAAAAGGCATGGTAGTTTCACCCCACCATGAAGCTTCAGATGCAGGGCTTGAAATACTAAAAAAAGGAGGCAATGCGATTGAAGCTTCAATTGCAGTTGCTTCTTCTTTAGCAATACATTATCCTCACATGACAGGTATTGGAGGAGATGCCTTTTGGTTAGTTTATGACCCCAAAGAAGGTGTTTCTTTTATAGAGGCCTCTGGGTATTCTGGATATGATGTAAAAAAAGAGTTATATGAAGGATTAACTGAAATACCTTTTAGGGGAAAATTAGCAGCAAATACAGCAGCTGGAGCAGTTTCTGCTTGGGACTTAGCTTTTGAGAAAAGTAAAACTTGGGGTGGGAAAATGACTCCTGCAACTCTTCTTTCTGAGGCAATAAGTTCTGCAAATAGTGGTATTAAAGTAACTAAATCCTTAAGTGATACATTAAATGAAAAACAAGCTGAACTTCAAGCTGATAGTTTTTTTGCAGATGTTTATTATCCAAATAAAGAAGTTCCAAAAGAGGGTGAGATTTTAGTTCAAAAATCATTGGGTGAAACATTAAAAAGGATTTCCCAAGAAGGCTTTGACACTTTTTACAGGGGTTCTTTATCAAAAGATATTGCAAATGATTTTTTAAAAAGAGAAGGATTTATAACTCTTAATGATTTAAATAATCACCATGCAAGTTGGAATAAGGCACTGGAAATGCAAACTTCTCAAGCAAAATTATTTAATGCTTCAGCTCCTACACAAGGGGTCGCTTCTTTGATGATATTGGGATTATTTGATCGTTGGGTAGAAAAATTACCCCAATTGGATTCTTCTAATCATGTACACTTGTTAGTAGAAGCTACAAAAATAGCTTTTTCTCATAGGGCAAAAATGGACACTTCAGCAAGTCTAGAAGAACTACAAGCTTGGTTGGAACCCCAATATTTAGATAAATTAAGTGAAAAAATTGATTTACAAAAAGCTAAAGCTTGGGGTAAAGAAACAGCTCCTGGTGATACTACTTGGTTTGGAGCTGTTGATTCCCAAGGTAGAGTTGTAAGTGCTATTCAAAGTATCTATCATGAGTTTGGTAGCGGTTTGATGTTACCTAGGACTGGTATCGTTTGGCAAAATAGGGGATGTAGTTTTTCTTTAGACTCTTCACATATTCAAACTTTGATGCCACATAAAAAACCTTTTCATACTTTAAATCCTGCTATTGCTTTATTTAATGATGGAAGAGTGATGGCATATGGAACAATGGGTGGAGATGGGCAACCTCAAACTCAAGCAGCGGTATATTCAAGATATGCATATTATAATGATGATTTACAAACTACTATTAATAAGCCAAGATGGTTATTAGGTAGAACATGGGGAAATTCATCTGAGAGTTTAAAACTAGAGTCTCGTTTTCCACTTGATTGTCAAGAAGATTTGATAAAAAAAGGACATGATGTAGAAATCTTATCATCTCTTGATTCTGCTGTTGGGCATGCAGGTGCAATAGTATGGCATCCTAATGGAAAAATAGAGGGTGCAAGTGACCCTCGAAGTGATGGGAAAGCATCAAATTTATAAAAATAAATAAGGATAAAAATTAATGAATGAATTATTAGTTCTATTGCCGATTCTTTTAGCATCTGGTGTAATAGCAGGTTTGTTAGCAGGTTTATTAGGAGTTGGTGGCGGTATTGTTATAGTGCCAATGCTTTATCATATATTTATTTATTTAAATATTGATATTACAGTTGCAATTCCACTATCAATTGGTACTTCACTAGCTACAATTGTAGTAACTTCTATTATGTCTGCAAGATCACACCATAAAAAAGGTGGAATAGATTGGGATTTGACTAAGAGATGGGTACCTCTTGTTATCATTGGAGTACTTATAGGTTCTTTTTCTTCTAAATATATTGATGCTTCAACTTTAAAATTTATGTTTGGTATCTTATTATTGGTAGTTTCTATTCATATGATAATAAGTAGTTTCAAAAGTATAATTATAGCTAAGCAGTTACCTGGTAATTTTGGGCAATCAACTTTTGGATTATTATTAGGTGGTTTTGCTTCACTTTTGGGTATAGGAGGAGGAACTCTTATGGTTCCTCTACTTACTCTTTTTTCTTATCCCATACATAGAGCTGTAAGTACAGCTTCAATATTTGGGTTAGTTATTAGTATTCCAGCAACTATTGGTTATATAATTGTTGGTTGGGGTGCACCAAATCTACCTGTGGGCTCTACTGGATATGTGAATTGGCTTGGATTTATTGCATTAGTTCCTATGACTATGTTATTTGCTCCCTTGGGAGTAAAATTAGCATATCGACTTAATGTAAAGCAATTAAAAGTAGCCTTTGCTGTTTTTTTAGCTTGCGTTGGGATAAAAATGCTTTTAGTGTGAGTATGTAAATAAGAAGGACAAATAAGAATTCTTATTTGTCTTTATCTTCTATTCTTTGTTTATAGTAAGCAAAGGCAATTACTGCAATCGCAATAAGTACAAATCCAATAATTTCATTTTGTAAATCTGACATCAACAAATCCTAATATTATTTAATCTCTTGTAAAAATAAATGCAAAATACCCAAATGCCATCTCTCCTAAACAGACTATCCCCCACATAGGAGCATAAAAGACACCAATTGCAATAGAAATAATCAAAGCTATTAAAAGAGCTACTTTAGGCTTTTTTATAAATTTTGCAAGGATAAATCCAAGAATAACAAATATAATAAGATAAATTAACATAATAAACTCACTTCTTTTTAGATATCACAAAAATTATTGAATGTAATTTGGAAATATGCACCAATATATTGCCTCTTATCATAAGTATAAGTGCTGTTAAAAACTTCAATTGAAGCATCATGATATTCTGTGATTATTTGGTGTGACATAGATAATCCAATACCTGTACCTATACTTTTATGTTTTGTTGTAAAATATGGTTCAAAAACTTTATGCATGATAGTATCATCTATTCCCCCTGCATTATCTTTAATTACTAATATAAGTTGATTATTTATTTTCTGTGTTTCAATGAAAATAAGCTTCTCTTCATTGTCTCTTAGTCTTTCTTTTATCGCATCTTTTGCATTATTGATAATATTAATAAATGCTTGAATAATTTGATTTTGAAAACCTTCAATTTCACAATCATCTTTAAACTTTGTAATTAAATTTATGTGATTGTTATTTATGGATGGTTTTAAAATAGTTAATGCTTTTTCAATTGTTTCTACAATTGAGATTTTTTCTTTTTGATTTGTATTTTTTATAAAATTTCTAAAATCATCTATTGTTTGAGATAAATAATTAGTTTGACCCATGATTTTTTCCATATCAGAAACAATTTGGGGAGAAATCTTTTCAACTAATTCATTTTTTATTAGTATTCCACTTGCAATTGTTGAAATCATACTAAGTGGTTGTCTCCATTGATGGGCAATATTTCCTATCATTTCACCCATAGAAGCTAGTTTTGATTGGGACTCTAATAATTTTCGTTGGGATATATCTTGACAAATTCCTATGTAACCATAGGTTTCATTATCTTTATTTTTTAAAGCAGTAATTGTTATAAGTACTGGAATATGTTCTCCATTCTTTGAGATAACTGTCCATTCATTTTCATTCTTTAAGCCCAAATTTGTTCTAGCTGAAAATACTTCAAAACTTGATGTTATATTAATGTTTAACTCTTTTGATAGATATGTTTTTCTTTGTTTAATTTCTGATTTTAGATGAAAAAGTAAGGGAGTATGAATATTTACAACTTCTTTTGCCTTATATCCTAAAATTCTTTCAGCTTCTTTATTAAACTGTTGAATAACTCCATCTATATTTGTACTTATTATCATATATCCAGAGTTATCAAAAATAGTAGTTTGTAATTCTAATGCTTTGTGCAAGTTTGCTTCATTTTCTTTTTCATTTGTTATATCATAAAACCACCCAATAATTGCATTTTCACCATCATATTCAATATTCATATAAGAAGCTAGTACATAAACTTGTTTATTGTTTATTTTTACTTCCATTGTCATATTATAAATGCTATTTCCATTGAGTAGTTCTTTTTCAATATTTTCATAAGCAGTTTTATTTATATAATAATCTTTTGGATTCATTCCATAAACATTGTCTTTATTTACTTGTAATAGTTTAGAATAGGCATCATTAGCAAAAATTACATAATCTTTATTTTTTTTAGTTTTTTTTGTAATTCTTATGGAAATAGGACTAAGATCAAGTAGATATTCAAGGCGATGTTGACTTTTTTCTAAAACAGTTCTAGAATCTTTTATAGATAAAATCATTTTATTAATACTTGAAGAGAGTTCATTTATTTCTGTACTCTTAGAATAAGGAATAGGCTTATTTGGTATTCCATGACTATTATCATTATTAATTGCATCAATAATATTTGAAATAGGTTTTAATATATAGTATTTTATACTTAGATATAAAAATAAAATTAATAATATAGATAAGAAGATAGTATTTATAATAGTATCATATATTATTGTATCTAGCTCTTCATTTAAAGCTGAATCACTAAGGTAAATTGTAATGGTACCAAGGAGATTATTTGAAGAGTCAGTAATGTTTGAACTATTAGAAAAAAATGAATTTGCTAATTGTTTATTTTGTTCTTCATCTTTATCATCATAGTCCTCGATAATAGAGTTTTTGTCTTTTATTCTTCCACTTATATAAACATTTTTACCTAATACTTTTCCTAAATTATAATCTTTTATCACAATTGCAAAAATATCTTTATCTTTAAGTTCATTAGTTACAATTTTTTCATATTCATTTGGAGAATAAGACGCAAGTAGTATTGAAATATTGTTTTTTAATGAAAGCATAGACTCTTTTGAGTCATCTTTCATCTCTTTTAAAATAGAATTTTTTGTTTTTTGATAGTTATATGTTGAATTAATTAGCATAATACTTACTACAAGAGTAATAATTATTAATCCAAGTTTTGTTAATAATGAATATTCTGTATTTTTCATCTTTTAGTTACTTTCAATGCCCAAAACATTGTGTTCAATAAAATAAGTTTTTTGTTTTATGTTATCAGCTGTAATTATATTCACTGGAAGTTGTATCTCTTTTTGAACTTTTTTCCCTTTTATATAATTATTTATTTGTTCTAAGGCTAACTTCCCCATAATAAAAGGTTGCTGTACTGCTGCTGCTAATATTATATTTTTAGGGATTAATTCTAAAAATTCAGGTTCTAAATCAAAAGTAATTAGTGATATTTCATTTTGTTTATTAAAATCATTTATTGCTTTAATAGCTGCTCTATAAGTTTTTGAAGATTGCAACCAAATTGCATGTAAATCTGGATAACTTTTTATCATATTTTTTACCAAAATGTAAGTTTCTTCTTCTGTTCTTGTCTTAACTTGTTTTAAATCAGCACTTTTAAATGGAGATTCTTCTAATGCTTCTATAAAACCAGCTGTTCTGGCTTGGGTAATGAGCTTTTTTTGTGGAAGAGCTATAATTCCAACTTTTGCATTTTTGTAACCTTTTTTAGATAATTCATTTGTAAGATATATACCAAGATTATATGCTCCAAGTTTATTATCTGAAGAGATATAAGATACATAGCTCTTATTTTTTGTTCCGGCATCAGAAACTACAACTGGAATATTTGCTTCTTTTGCAAGTTTTAGAATTATTTCTGCAGAGTATGAATTTATGGGAGAAAGTATAATCCCATCAACTTTATCTGTTATAGCTTTTACAGTATTTTCTAATTCTTTTTTATGATTATTATGAGAATCAAGTACACTTAATTTGTAACCCAAGTCTTCACAACTATTTTTAATTCCCTTTTCCATGATTTGCCAAAAAGGAATTTCTAGATTATCAACTATATATACTATTCTTTTGGTTTGAGTGTTTTTTTCATATGCATTTGCCCATGATATGAAAGTAAATAAAAAGACAATTAAAAATTTTTTTATATGCATTTGTTTGGTTCTTTTTCTAATTAAAATAATAGTAGCAAATTCTATCATAACATTTAAAAAAGTAATATTTTATTAATTATTGTAGAATATAAATAAATTTTTTTTGTATAATTATAGATTGTATAAAATTTATACAGACAAAACTTTAAATTAAATATAAGGATAAGATATACTAAAGTAATGTTACAAAAAGACACTAAAACGGACTATTTAATTTTTACAGATTTAGATGGAACACTTTTGGATCATAAAACTTATGAGTTCAATGAAGCTAAAGAGATGCTTGATTTTATAAGAGAGCAAAAAATACCATTAATAATCGTCACAAGTAAAACAAAAGATGAGGTTGTTGAATTACAAAAGAAATTAGATATTTCTTTTCCTTTTGTTATAGAAAATGGTGCTGGAATATTTATTCCAAAAGAAAAAACTTATGAGCTTATTTCTTTAGGGAAAAATTACGATACTACAATTAGTGCATTTAAAGAATACTCAAAAAAGTTTCCCATCCAAGGGTTTCATGAAATGAATGATGAAGAGGTTTCTTTATATACGGGACTTCCCAAAAATAAAGCAAAAAAAGCAAGAAAAAGAACTTTTAGTGAGCCTTTTATTTTAAAAGATGAAACAAAAGCTAAGCAGTTGAAACAATTGGTTTTAACTGATGGTTTTGATGTGGTAAAAGGGGGAAGATTTTATCATTTAATTACTTTTGGACAAGATAAAGCAAAAGCTGTATTGGAGATGAAAAAGTATTATGATAACTTATATAATAAAAATTTTAAAACAATTGCTTTAGGTGATGGCGAAAATGATATCACTATGTTAAAATGTGTAGATATTCCAATTTTAATAAAAAAATATGATGGTACATTTATCAAGTGTGAAATAAATAATCTCACCAAATCAAGATTTATTGGGCCAAAAGGCTGGAATAATAGTTTAAAAAGGATTTTAAATGTTAAATAAAGAACAACTAGAAAATATATTTTCATCAATACTAGAAGAGATTCATCCAAAAAAACTTATTAAAAAACAATGTAAATTTGAAAATGATAAGTTTTATGTAAATAGTGAATCTTTTGAGATACCAAAAAATAAAAAAATTCATATCTTTGGTTCTGGAAAAGCAGTTCTTAGTATGGCTGAAGCATTATATGAAATCATGGAAGAAAAAATAGATAAAGCACTCTTAGTAGGAGCTTATGAAAATAATTTCAAAAAACAAAATCTCACATATATAAAAAGTACCCATCCTCTACCAAGTCAAAAGAGTGTAAAAGGTGCAAAGGCTTTAATAAAAGAGTTTGAATCCCTAGATGAAGATGATTTTTTTATATATTTATTATCAGGTGGAAACTCTGCTTTAGTAGAACTCCCTGCAGATGAAATAAGTCTTGAAGAATTTCAAGAAACAACAAAACTTATGTTAGAAAATTCAATGCCAATAGAATCAATAAATTGTGTAAGAAAACATATTTCTCAAGTAAAAGGTGGAAGATTAGCTAGATTTACAAAAGCAAAAGGAGTAGTTTTAACTCTGAGTGATGTTTTAGGGGATAATTTAGAAGCTATTGGTTCTGCACCACTTTATTTTGATAGTACAACTTTTCAAGATGCTTTTGATGATTTGAAAAAATATAATATATTTGAAAAAGTACCAAATTCTGTGCAAAACTATCTTCAAAAAGCTATTAAATCAAAAGATTTAGAAACCCCTAAAAGTGAATCTTCAAATATAAAACATTATTTAATAGGTTCAAATGACATTTTACTAAATGAGGCAAAAAATATTTTAGAAAAGAAAAATCTAAATCCAATCATAGTAGATGAAAAAATAGATGATGATGTTGAACTTGTATGTAAAAATCTTTTGCAATTTTGTAAAGAAAAAAAAGAGGGTTGTTTTATTTTTGGAGGAGAAGCAACTGTAAATGTTAGTGGAAATGGTAAAGGTGGAAGAAATCAACACTTAGTTTTATCTTTTCTAAACTCTTATCCAAAAGATGAAAATATAATATTTTTAAGTGGTGCAAGTGATGGGATAGATGGAAATTCTGATGCTTGTGGTGCAATAATTGATAAAGATACAGTAAAAAAAGTGCAAGAGTTAAATTTAGATATAAAAAAATATATGGAAGATTTTGATTCAAATAACTTTTTTGATAAATTAAATCAACTTTTAAAACCAGGTCCCACCCATAATAATATGCTTGATATTGTGATTATATTAAAAAATTAAGGAGATAAAGATGTCTGATTTTTTTCAAAATGGTGTAATAACTACTTTACAAAAGTTAGGTGATAGAACACTTGAAGATATGGAAAAAGAGCTTTTAAAATTTAGTCAAAGAAGAAGAATGGTTCTTTTATTGCCTGCTTTATATTCAGAGTTTCAAACTCCAGCTATGCATAGAATCATAGAAGAATTAAAAAGTGTGAAATATCTTTATAAGATTATTTTAGGACTTGATCAAGCTACAAAACAGCAGTTTGAAGAGGTCAAAGAACTTATGGCAAAACTTCCTTGTGAAGTTGATATTTTATGGAATGATGGGCCAAAGATAAAAGAGCTTTATTCTGATTTGACAAAAGAGGGATTTCCTGGACTTGAAACACCGGGAAAAGGAAGAAATGTCTGGACAATGATGGGTTATGGATTAGCAGACAAAGATGCCTATGCTTTTGCTCTTCATGATTGTGATATTGTAAATTATAATAGAGAAATTCCAGCAAGACTTTTTTTCCCAATAGTTCATCCAGCACTTGATTTTGAATTTAATAAAGGTTTTTACTCAAGGGTTACAAATAAGCTTCATGGTAGAGCTACAAGGTTGCTTTATACTCCTTTGATAAATTCACTTAAAAAGGTTTATGGAGGCAATAGGTATTTGGATTATATGGAGAGTTTTAGGTACTCTTTATCAGGTGAGTTTTCATTTATAAGATCTCTTGGTCGAGGTATTGGTATTTCTCCCACTTGGGGGTTAGAAGTTTCTACATTAAGTGAAGTATATAAAAATACTTCAAATAAAAGAATCTGTCAAACAGAGATAATGGAAACTTATGAACATAAGCATCAAGAACTAAGTAGTCAAGAAGAGGGTGGTGGTATTTATAAGATGGCAAATGATATTGCTAAGACCCTTTTTAGAGTTATGGCTCAAGAAGGAGTGGTTTTTTCTTCTAGTTCTTTTAAAACTCTACTTGCAACATATTTTCAAGAATCAAGATTTGAAATATCAAAATTCAATGCTTTGAGTAAATTAAACGCACTAGATTATAATAGGGAAAAAGAAATAGAGGCTGTAAAGACCTTTCAAGATGCTATAAAAGCTGCAGCAGATGAGTTTTATGAGGATCCCATGGGAATTCCATCTTTATCTCCTTGGATTACAGTTCGTTCTGTTATGCCTGATTTTTCTGCAAAATTTAATAAATATGTAAAGGAGGATAATGAATGAAAGGTCCAAAACATATATCAGATCCTAAACATACAATAAATAAAAGACTTCATAAACTTTATCCAGAAGAGATTGCCCAAAGGGCTGTTAATGATATCATTGATTTGATTTTTAAATATAAACAAAGAATTAAATCAACAGATTATCGTTTAAGTCAAAAAGATATTATTTTAATAACCTATGGCGACCAAGTATCAAAACTTCATCAGCCATCATTAGAAACTTTAAATAATTTTATGAATGATCATCTAAAAGGTGTAATAAATTCTATTCATATTTTACCTTTTTACCCATATTCAAGTGATGATGGATTTTCTGTTGTAAATTATAATGCAGTTGATCCTCATATGGGTTCATGGAGAGAAATAGAATCAATAAGTAAAGATTATAGACTAATGGTAGATGGGGTTATAAATCACATCTCACAATTTTCTGATTGGTTTAAAGCATATTTAGCAGGTGATCCATATTTTCAAGATTTTTTTATCAATGTTGATCCATCAATTGATTTGAGTAAAGTTGTTCGACCACGAGCAACTCCCCTTTTAAGCGAATTTATAGATGATGAAGGGAAGATAAGAAATATTTGGACAACCTTTAGTAAAGACCAAGTTGATTTAAATTATAAAAGTCATAGGGTTTTACGAAATGTTTTAGACGCACTTTTTTATTATATAGAAAAGGGAGCTACTTTAATTAGATTTGATGCCATAGCCTTTATTTGGAAAGAGATAGGAACTTCATGTGTTCATCTTCCTCAAACCCATGAGTTAATACAACTTATGCGTGAAGTTTTACATGAAGTCGCACCTGAAGTTATAATTATTACAGAAACAAATGTTCCCCATAATGAAAATATTTCATATTTTGGAAGTGGTGATGATGAGGCTCAGATGGTATATAATTTTGCCTTGCCTCCTTTATTACTTCACTCAATATTAAATTCAAATACTACTAAATTAACAAAATGGGCTAAGACATTGACCTTACCAAATGATAAGGTTTGTTTTTTCAATTTTACAGCAAGTCATGATGGTATAGGAATGCGTCCAGTAAAAGGAATTTTAGAAGATGAAGAAATACAATATCTAGTAAAAACTGTAGAAGAACATGGAGGATTAGTATCTTATAGAGCAGAAGAAGATGGAAGTGAAACGCCATATGAACTAAACTGTTCTTATATTGATGCTTTGACAAACCCTAATGAAGATCAATATTTAAGTATAAAAAGAATGTTAGTAACCCAAGCAGCTGTTTTAGCAATGCCTGGTGTTCCGGGTATTTATTTTCACTCTCTTGTTGGTTCTAGGAATTATCATGATGGAGTTAAACATACAGGAGTAAATCGTACAATAAATAGAGAAAAATATAATATTGATTGGTTAGAGAATGAACTTTCAACTCAAGGAACTCTTGCAAAAACTATGTTTGATTCCTATAAAAGACTTATTTCTATAAGAATAAGTGAAGAAGCATTTAATCCATTTGGAGAGTTTGAAATTTTAGATTTAGATGATAGACTTTTTGTTATAGACCAATCATGTTGTGGCAAGGAAAATAGAATAGTTGCAGTGCACAATTTCTCAAATGAAGAAGTTATATGTAAGTTACCTGATTCTATTTCCCTACCACTTTGTGATATACTTTCTTCAAACTGTATGCCAAATAATGAAGAAAAAGCAGAAAAAATAAAAGAAATAAAATTAGAGCCATACCAAATTATGTGGCTAAAAGGCAAAATTTAAAAAAGAAAAAAGGATAAATAAATGAACAAAAAAGATAAAACAATAACAACTTGTCTATTTCCAGCAGCTGGATATGGAACAAGATTTCTTCCAGCAACAAAAGCTATGCCAAAAGAGATGTTACCAGTATTAACTAAACCATTGATTCAATATGGAGTTGAAGAGGCTATGGAAGCTGGTTGTGACATCATGTCTGTTATTACAGGACGAGGTAAAAGAGCTATAACAGATCACTTTGATATCTCTTATGAGTTAGAACATCAAATACAAGGTTCATCAAAAGAGAAAATGTTAGCTGATATTAGAAATATTATTGATAAATGTACATTTACTTATACTAGACAAAATGAGATGAAAGGTTTAGGAGATGCTATTTATAAGGGTAAAGTTTTAGTAGGAGACATTAATCCTTTTGCCGTAATTCTTGCAGATGACCTTTGTGTAAATCCAAAAGGTGATGGTATTTTAACTCAAATGGTAAAACTTTATAATAAATATAAGTGTTGTATCGTAGCTTGTATGGAAGTACCCAAAGAAGATGTACATAAATATGGGGTAATAGAAGGTAATCAAATAGAAGATGGTGTATTTATGGTATCAAATATGGTTGAAAAACCTGATAATGATAAAGCTCCATCAAACTTGGCAGTTATTGGAAGGTATGTTCTAACACCTGATATTTTTGAAGTTATAAAAAATACAGAGCCTGGGAAAAATGGAGAGTTGCAAATTACCGATGCTTTATGTACACAAGCGAAAAAAGGTATGGTAATGGCATATAAATTTCAAGGTAAAAGATTTGATTGTGGAAGTGTTGATGGTTTTGTTGAAGCTACAAACTATTTTTATAATTTAGAGAATAAAAAGAAATAAAATGAATACAAAAAATAATCTATGTGATTTTATACTTTTTGGTGGACATGGTGATTTGGCATTTAGAAAACTCCTTCCTGCACTTTATCATTTATGTAAAGATAACTATATCTCAAGTGAAAGTAGAATAATAACAGTCTCAAGAAAAGAGATAAGCATAGATGAACATTTAAATCTCATAAAAGAAAAATTAAATGAATTTTTAAGTGAAGAAAAGATTGATGATGAGTTTTTCAAAATCTTTAAAAAACAACTTCTTATGGTAACTATAGACTTTACAGATGAAAATTCATATGAAAAATTAAAAGAGATTTTAAATGAACATACGGACAGAGAGAGAATAAATTATCTATCAACTTCACCTGATTTTTTTGGAACTATTTGTAAGTCATTAAATCACTGGAATTTAATAAGCCAACAAACAAGAGTTGTCTTAGAAAAGCCTTTAGGTAGGGATTTAAAATCATCACAAGAGATAAATAAAGAGGTTTTAAAATACTTTGAAGAGGATCAAATATATAGAATTGACCACTATTTAGGTAAAGATACAGTTCAAAATATCATGGCTTTGAGATTTTCAAATAGACTTTTTGTTCCACTTTGGAACTCTAACCACATAGACCATGTGCAAATAACAGTTGCTGAAAGTGTTGGGGTTGAAAATCGTTGGGGTTATTATAATGAGTATGGAGCATTGAGGGATATGATCCAAAATCACCTTATGCAACTACTTTGTCTAATAGCTATGGAGCCTCCTTGTTCACTTGAAGCAAATAGTGTAAGGGATGAAAAAGTAAAAGTATTGCGTTCATTTAGAAGTATAAATGATGAAGATATAAAAACAAAAACAGTAAGAGCCCAATATAAAGCTGGTTCTTCAGATGGAAAAACAGTTCCCGGATATCTTGATGGAAAAGAGGAAGGAAGTAATACAGAAACATTTGCAGCCATTAGAGTTGATATAGATAATTGGAGATGGAATGGAGTACCTTTTTATATAAGAAGTGGTAAAAGACTTCAAAAAAGAAATTCTGAGATTGTAATTCAGTTTAAAACTATTCCTCACTCTATATTTGGTGAAGATGAGACTTCAATAAATGCGAATAGATTGGTAATAACTCTACAACCAAAAGAGAGTATTGAGTTAAAGCTTATGAATAAAATCCCAGGCTTAAGTGATAGTATGAAACTTCAACAAGTGGATTTAGAACTAAACTCACCTCACAACAGTGATAGAAAACCAGATGCCTATGAAAGACTTATTTTAGATGTGATTCGTTCTAATCCAACGCTTTTTATGAGACTTGATGAGGTAGAAACTGCTTGGAAATGGGCAGATAAGATTATAGAGGGTTGGGAAAAGAATCTATCTCCTATGAAAACATATACAGCTGGAAGTGATGGACCAAGTGCTGCCATTCAATTAATCGCAAAAGATGGAAGAAGTTGGAATGATGAATGATTTTAAAGAATTTATTTCAAGTGATGAGTTAGCTCAGAATCTAGCTTCTGATATAGCTTTAATATTAAAAAATAGTATAGATACTTTAGGAAAAGCTACTCTTCTAGTATCTGGAGGAAATACTCCAAAACTATTTTTTCAAAAACTTTCAAATATAAATATTCAATGGGAAAAGGTAACCATTGGACTAGTAGATGAAAGATGGGTTGAAAATGATTCTAAAGATAGTAATGAATTTTTGGTTAAAGAAAACTTACTTATAAATCTTGCTAAGAAAGCTATTTTTATTGGACTTTATGTAAAAGGAATAAATGCAGAATCTGCTCAAAGTATCTCTTCAAAAATATATGAAAATGAGTTTGAAAAAGTAGATGTTTTGGTTTTGGGTATGGGTACTGATGGACACACTGCCTCATTATTTCCAAATAATGAAAGGCTAAAAGAGGCTTATGATTTAACAAATGAGAAGTTTTGTATCTCAATTGAACCCACAACAGTTCCTTATACAAGAATGAGTTTAATATTAAAGAAAATTTTAGAAGCTAAAAATATAATATTACATATAGAAGGAAAAGAAAAGCTTGAAGTATATAATAGTGCTATAAATGCAAATGATATTTATAAATATCCAATAAGCTCAGTTTTAAATCAAACTGACAAAAAAATAAAGGTTTATTACTCATGAATAAAATAATAGAAGAAGTAACAAACAAAATAATAAAAAGATCCCAAAAAAGTAGAAAGATTTATCTATCTAGAATAAATGAAGCTAAAAAAAATAGTGTAAATAGGACAACTTTAGATTGTGCTAATTTAGCCCATGCCATTGCTCCAATGACCAATGAAGAAAAAGCTTATTTAAGCGATATGAAATCTTTTAATATGGGAATTGTAACTGCTTATAATGATATGTTATCAGCCCATGAACCTTATGCTTCATATCCTGATATCTTGAAAAAAGAACTTTTAAAACATAGTTCAACTACTCAAGTTGCAGGTGGAGTTCCTGCTATGTGTGATGGAGTAACCCAAGGGCAATCAGGTATGGAATTATCTTTATTTTCTAGGGATAATATAGCTATGGGCACGGCAATTGCTTTGAGTCATAATACTTATGATGGAGCATTTTATTTGGGGATTTGTGACAAAATTGTTCCAGGACTTATGATTGGGGCTTTGAGTTTTGGACATTTACCAGCTATTTTTGTACCATCAGGTCCTATGCCTTCTGGTATTTCAAATAAAGAAAAAGCAAAGGTGCGACAAGAATTTGCCCAAAACAAAGTAGATGAAAAGACACTTTTTGAAGTGGAAAAGGCTTCATATCATAGCTGTGGAACCTGTACTTTTTTTGGAACAGCAAATTCAAATCAAATGCTTTTGGAGATGATGGGATTACAACTTCCTAATGGCTCTTTTATAAATGCAAATACACCATTAAGAAATGCTTTGACAAAAAAAGCTGCAAAAACTCTTACGCAATTATGTGAGAAGAAGATTTCAATATCAGATATTGTAAATGAAAAAACTTTTGTAAATGCAATTATTGGACTTATGGCAACAGGAGGTTCAACAAATCATACAATACATCTAATAGCTATGGCAAAAGCAGCTGGTATAGTTTTAAGATGGGAAGATTTTGATGAGATATCTAAAGTAACTCCATTACTTTGTAAAATGTATCCAAATGGAAGTGCAGATGTAAATCACTTCAGAGATGCAGGTGGAATGAGTGTGGTTATAGCTCAACTTCTTGACTTAGAATTAGTTCATAATGATGTTCAAACAGTTGTTGGATATGGCTTAGATAATTTTATCAAAGAGCCAATTTTACAAAATGATGAACTAATTTTTAATGATGGAGAAAAGAGTTCAAAAAATATAGAAGTAATCTCAAGTGCTAAAACTCCTTTTTCAAAAGAGGGTGGATTAAAACTTTTAGTGGGAAATCTTGGTAAAAGTGTTATAAAAACTTCAGCTTTAAAAGAAGAGTATCTTTATATAAAAGCACCAGCTATTGTATTTAATTCCCAAGAAGAGTTACAAAAAGAGTTTGTACAAGGAAAACTTGAAAAAGATTTTATAGCAGTTATAAGATATCAAGGTCCAAAAGCAAATGGAATGCCAGAACTTCATAAACTAATGCCTCCTCTTGGAGCCTTACAAGATAAAGGTTTTAAAGTAGCAATTATAACAGATGGTCGGATGTCAGGAGCTTCTGGAAAAGTTGCCTCTGCAATACATCTTTATCCTGAGGCTATTGAAGGTGGACTTATAGCAAAAATTGAAAATGGTGATATGATAGAGATGGATGTAAAAAATGGCACAATAAAACTTCTAATTGATAAAGAAGTTTTAGAAAAAAGAGAAGTTAAACAAATAAATTTAGAAAAAAATAGACATGGTTTTGGACGAGAACTATTTTCAAGTATTAGAGAAAATGTAAGTTCAAGTGAAACCGGAGCAACTATTTTTAAACTTGTAGGAGAAGAAAACTTATGAATGCAAATGATGTAATGAAAATATCACCAATAGTACCAGTTATTGCCCTTGATGATATAAAAGATGCCTTGCCTTTAGCAAAAGCTTTAAGTGCTGGTGGAATAAATATTATGGAGATAACTTTAAGAACAAAAGCTGGACTTAAAGCTATTAATCTTATCTCAAAAGAGATGCCATCTATGAATGTGGGAGCTGGAACAGTTTGTAATAATGTTGATTTGATGGAAGCAAAAGCCGTAGGAGCAAAATTTGTATTTTCTCCTGGAATTTCTCAAGAGCTAATAGATAGTGCAAAAAAGTATAAGATGACAATTATTCCAGGAATTGCAACTGCTTCAGAAGTTATGCTTGCTCAAAATAATGGCATTTATAATTGTAAATTATTCCCTGCAACAATAAGTGGAGGAGTTGATATTTTAAAAGCTTTTCAAGGTCCTTTTCCAAAAATGAGATTTTGTCCCACAGGTGGAGTAAATCTAGAAAATCTAAATGACTTTTTATCTTTAAAAAATGTTTTATGTGTTGGTGGAACTTGGATTATTCCAAAAGATATTATAAAAAGTGGTGATTTTGATAAGATTACCCAATTATGTATTGAAGCACTAGCAAAAATAAAATAAAAGGAGAATATTTTGGCAAATAAACTAGCAGGAAGAAAAGCACCAAAAGAGATATTAGAAGATATTCCAAAACTACTTTCATCTTATTATGAAAATAAGCCAAATATAAATGAAGTAAGTCAAAAAGTTAGTTTTGGTACATCTGGACATAGAGGAAGTTCTTTAAAAAAGAGTTTCAATGAAGACCATATCTTAGCTATTTCACAAGCTTTATGTGAATATAGAAAAGATGCAAAAATAACTGGAACTTTATATATAGGAATAGATACTCATGCCCTCTCAACTCCTGCTCAAACAACAGCATTACAAGTATTTGTAGCAAATAAAGTTAAGTGTAAAATTGCCCAAAATAAAAATTTCACTCCCACTCCTGTAATTTCTTTTACTATTTTAGAAGCAAATAAAAACAGTGAAATATTAAATGATGGAGTTGTAATAACTCCTTCTCATAATCCTCCAAGTGATGGTGGTTTTAAATATAATCCACCAAATGGTGGACCAGCAGATAGTGATATTACAACTATCATAGAAAATAGAGCAAATGAAATTTTGGCAAATGGTTTAAAGGATGTAAAAAAAGTTCCAATTGAAGAGTTAGATGCTTCTTTATTTGTAGAAGAGTTTGATTTTATAACTCCTTATGTAAAAGCTCTTGATACTATTATTGATATGGATTGTATTAAAAAAGCAAATCTTAAAATTGGCGTTGATCCAATGGGCGGTTCTGGAATAGAAGTTTATAAAAAGATAAAAGAGATTTATGGTTTAAATCTTGAAATTGTAAATGATAAAGTTGATCCAACTTTTTCTTTTATGACTTGCGACCATGACGGCAAGATTAGAATGGATTGTTCATCAAAAGATGCGATGGCTTCATTAATAGGCTTAAAAGATAAGTATGAATTAGCTTTTGCAAATGATCCTGACTTTGATAGACATGGAATAGTAACTCCAAGTGTTGGGCTTATGAATCCAAATCATTATCTCTCTGTTGCTATTTGGTATTTATTTTCAAATAGACCTTGGAGTGATGATTTAGGTATAGGAAAAACACTAGTATCAAGTTCTATGATAGATAGGGTTGCAAAGATGCTTAATAAAAAGCTTTATGAAGTACCTGTTGGCTTTAAATGGTTTGTTGATGGTCTTTATGAAGGAACTTTAGGTTTTGGTGGAGAAGAGAGTGCTGGAGCTTCATTTTTAAGATTTGATGGAAGTGTTTGGTCAACTGATAAAGATGGAATAATTCTAAATCTTTTAGCAGCTGAGATTACTTCAAAACTAAAAAAAGACCTTGGAACTGTTTATAAAGAGTTAGAAGAGAAAAATGGGACTTCATATTATAAAAGAATCGATGCCCCAGCAACAATAGAGCAAAAAGCTAAACTAAAAAGTCTAAGTGTTGAAGATATAGTATCAAAAGAGCTTGCAGGGGAACTTATCGAAAATATTTTTACTAAAGCAGAGGCTAATAAAGCCTCCATTGGAGGGCTAAAAGTGGTTACCAAAAATGGTTGGTTTGCAGCTCGTCCTTCAGGTACAGAAGATATATATAAAATTTATGCGGAAAGTTTTATAAGTAGTGAGCATTTGGAGCTTATTTTAGCTCAAGCTCAAGAAATAGTAACACAAAGTATAAAAGGATAAAAGATGAATTATAGTGCAAATTTTAGTCCAAGGGTTTCTGATAGTGAGATTTTCGAAAGTATAAAAAAAGAGAAGCAAGATATAGGTTATTATAATTTACCTTTTCAAGATACAACTCTAATAAAAGAGTATGCCCAAACTGTCAAGCAAAAAGATATAGCAATAATTGGAATAGGTGGAAGTACTTTAGGAACTTTTGCAATTTATAGTTTTTTAACCAGAACCCATAACTTTGATAAAAAGCTTTATTTTTTTGAATCAACTGATCCAATTGATATAAATACAAGATTGGAAAGATTAGATTTAGATAATACACTATTTATCGTTATTAGTAAATCAGGCACAACTATTGAGACAATAAGTGTTTTTAAATACCTTTACTCAAAAGTTAAAATTGACAAAGATAATTGTTTGATAATAACAGAGACTGATAGTAAACTAAATGATTTCGCCCAAAGTAATGATATAAAAACATTTGAAATACCAAAAAATGTTGGTGGGCGGTTTTCTGTATTTTCAACTGTAGGACTTGTACCTTTATCAATTGTTGGAATTGATATTGATAGATTATTAGATGGAGCTAAAGAGGCTTATAGTGAATACTTTGAACAAGAGGCTTTATATAAAAGAATAATGACAAAAGCTAGATTTATGGCAGAGTATAAACATAAGTTTAATAACAATGTAGTTTTTTCTTATGCTTCTGAACTTGAAGGATTTAATAAATGGTATGTTCAATTATGGGGAGAGAGTTTAGGAAAAATTGATAAAGACAATACTCACCAAGGTTTGACACCAATTGGTTTATTAGGTCCAGTTGATCAACATAGTTTCTTACAGTTAATCATCCAAGGAAAAAGGGATAAAACGGTTACTTTTATTAAAATAAAAGATTTCGCAGATAATTCAAAAATCCCTGATGTAAAATTAAAAGGTTTAGAAGAACTTGATTATATAAATAATTTAAAATTTTCTGAGCTTATAAATCACCAAGCAGATGCTACAATAGAAGCAGTACATGATTTACAAGATATTCCATGTGATACTATTACTATGGACAAAGTTGATGGATTTAGTTTAGCAAAACTAATGTATGTATATGAATTACTAACTTCAATAGTTGGGAAGTTTTTATTTATAAATGCCTATGACCAACCAGGTGTTGAAAGTGGTAAAATTATCTTAAAAGAAAAACTAAAAAAGAAAAAATAGGGCATAGAGTGTTCCTATAGGGATATGAAAAACTTTTGGATTAATGTATAATCTTTTATAAAAATGTAAGGAAAGATTATGAAACTAGGAATATCATCATGTCTAATCGGGAATCTCTGTCGTTATGATGGAGCCCATTCAAGAGATGCCTTTGTATTTAATATACTTCAAAAATATTTTGAAATAGTGCCTTATTGTCCAGAGAGTATTGTTTTTGGAACTCCAAGGGAGACTATTAGATTGGTTCGAAATAGTGAAGATATAAAAGTCACTACAAGCGATGGTTCAAAGGATGTAACTAAACAATTAGATGATATCTCAATCTCTTGTGCAAAACAAATAGCAGATGATGATATTTGTGGCTTTATTCTAAAATCAAAATCTCCAACATGTGGAATGGAAAGAGTAAAAGTTTACCAAGAAAAAAATGCCCCAAGTATAAAAGAAGGTGTAGGACTTTTTGCAAAAAGAATAAAAGAATTTTATCCTTATTTACCCTTAGAAGAAGAGGGAAGACTTAATGATGCTTGGTTGAAAGAAAATTTTTTAATGCAAATCTTTGCTTATAAAGACTTACATGAGTTATTAAAAAAAGAAGATATTGAGTTTAATGATTTAGTAGAGTTTCATACTTCATATAAATATTTAATTTACGCAAAATCTCAAGAATTTTATAAAGAATTAGGACACATCGTTGCAAATCATGAGAAAAAACCTTTAGAAGGAATTTTAGCTGAATACAAACAAAGTTTTTTAAAAGCAATAAGTGAAAAAAGTACTATTAATAAAACTTACAATGTTTTGCTACATATTTTTGGATACTTTAAAAAGCACATTTCAAAAGAAGAAAAAGAGTTATTACTTGTGAGTATGGATGAGTATAAAGACGGGATTATTCCTCTTATAACTATAGTTAAGATGTTCAAAATATATATTAGTAGATATGACATCGAATACTTAAAAAAACAAAAATTTTTAAATCCATATCCCGCTGAATTAGCTTTGAGATCTGATTTAAAAGCTAATAAATAGAATTCAAATGGAAGATTTAAGTAATAATATACCTCTTCATATGAATGTGATGGTAATTTTCTTTTCAATATTGCCATTTCTTGTGATGGCTAGTATATATTTTGCAAAAAATAAACAGTACAAGTTGCACTTTTATTCTCAAGGGTTTATTTTAGTTTTGACAGTTTTCGTATTAGTATTTTTTGAAATCATGATTAGAATAGATGGTGGATTTTTTGAGTTTGCAAAACAGAGTAATCTTCCACATGGTTTTTTAGTAGGATATTTGATTTTTCATATAATAATTGCACTGATTGCTGCTGTATTGTGGATAAGGTTATTTATAAAATCTATGAGTTTATATCAAAATGGAAAAATAGAAGAGATAAAAACTTCAAATCATATACGAGAGGGGAAGATTACCTTTGTATTTTTACTACTTAGTTGTATAACTGGAGTATTTGTTTATCTATTTTTGTTTATTTTTTGAAAAAGATGTTAAAATACAAAAAAAGAATAAGGAAGTTTAATGAGTATAGAGAAGGATCTTTTAGATAGAAGTGGTAGTGTTTGCGAACTTTGTGGAGCAAGTGATGGTCTTGAGGCAATTGAAGTTGCACCAAAAGATGAGAAAATTGTAGTTTGTTCTACATGTAAAGAGCAAATTGAAGATGAGTCAAAAATGGATTCAAATCACTTTAGATGTTTAAATGATTCTATGTGGAGCGAAACTCCAGCTGTACAAGTTGTTGCTTATAGATTATTAAAGAACTTATCAATTGATGAAGGTTGGGCTCAAGATTTAGTTGAGATGATGTATTTAGAACCTGAAACTTTAGAATGGGCAGAAGCAGGACTATCTACTGGTGAAGTTGTAAAAGATAGTAATGGTGTTACTTTAAACTCAGGTGATAGTGTAACTATTATAAAAGACTTAGAAGTAAAAGGTGCTGGATTTACTGCAAAAAGAGGAACAGTTGTAAAAGGAATATCTTTAGGTGATGATCCAACTCACATTGAAGGTAAAGTAAATGGAGTTAGAATCTTTTTAAAAACTTGTTTTTTGAAAAAGTCTTAAGATAAACTCTCTACAAAAGTAGAGAGTCTTTTAGCAATCAGAGAAGTTTTTTATAATCTCTTTTGCATTTTTAAGGGCTTTATCACTTGAATCTTTATCAAAAGTAAGTGCTACAGCCATTCTTCTTCCCACATGAGATTGTGGTTTTCCAAAAACTCTAACATATGAATTATCACTAAATGCTTCATCTTTTATATCAATAATAGGATTAAAAGTATCTGCAACAGCTTTATATGCAGCACTTGCTCCAGCTCCATATTGAATATAGTTTAAAGGCAATCCAAGTACTGCTCTTACATGAAGTGCAAATTCACTTTGAGATTGGGTAATCATAGTTACCATTCCCGTATCATGTGGTCTTGGGCTTACTTCTGAAAAGTAAACTTCATCACCTTTTACAAAAAGCTCAACTCCAAAAATACCTCTACCACCTAAACCATCAGTAATTTTTTTAGCTATTTCTTCTGATTTTTTTATTGCTTTCTCACTCATCTTCATTGGTTGCCATGAAAAGATATAGTCACCATCTTTTTGAATATGTCCAATTGGGGCACAAAAAATAGTTTGTTTTTCATTTCTTACTGTTAAAAGTGTAATCTCATAATCAAATTTGATAAACTCTTCTACAATTAATTCACTAGCATCACCTCTAGCTTCTTTTGCAATTTCCCATGATTTTTCTAATTCTTTAACACTTTTAGCAATACTTTGCCCATGTCCTGAACTACTCATTACTGGCTTAATAACACAAGGAAAACCAATATATTCTGCTGCACTTTTTAGCTCATCAAAACTTTTTACAAACTTATATTTACTTGTAGGTATTTCTAACTCTTCCGCTGCAAATTCTCGTATGTTTTTTCTATTCATTGTTTTATTTACAGCTTCGGCATTTGGGATTACATGAAATCCTTCTTTTTCAGCAGTAAATAAAGCATCAATATTGATTGCTTCAACTTCTGGTAAAATATAATCAGGCTTTTCTCTTCTAATTACATCTAATATTTCATTTTTATTTTTCATATTGATTGTATAAGCTTTATTAGCAACAAGTTGTGCAGGAGCATTGTTATAACTATCAACGGCAATAGTTTCAATACCTAATCTTTGAGTTTCAATTATAACTTCTTTACCAAGTTCACCACTTCCAAGTAACATTATTTTAATTGAATTAGATTTTAAGGGAGTCCCAAATTTCATTTTTTTCCTTTTTTAAGTTTTTGTAAAATTTTTCATCATATCTTTTTAGGTTATTACTTTGTATAACAATTTTTAATATTCTTAAGTATCTTTCTTTTATTTGAGAATAATTTATTAAGGTTTGACTTAAAACTAAACCAGATAGATCTTTTTCCATTTTCTGAAAATGTGAACGCAACATTCTAAATGAAGTGTAGGCATTTGTTCTATTTAAATTTAACATATAAGAAGAAATAGATTTTTCAAAAGATTCAAATATTCTTACCATATGTGTAGCATTTGCATCTCTATTTAGAGGAACCATTCCTTTTTCTCCATTTTTACCATACGTCCAATGCCCAAATAGATTATTCCCTTCTCTAACAAATCTACTTGTTCCCCAGCCACTTTCAACAGCAGCTTGAGCTAAAGCTAAAGAGGGTGGTACAATATTTACTCTAAGTAAAAGTTTTTTATAATCATAAATACTATCTACTCTATATCTTTTAGCTATTAAAGTAAGTCTTTTTACATTTTCACTTCTTCTAGCAAAATGTTTATCTAATCTCATTTTTAAGATAAATTCTCTATTTTTTAATATCTTTTTGTTAGCATGTTCAATGTATGGATATAAGTAGTCGAAAAAATAGTCTTGCTTTTTAGTAGTTGCTCTCATCTCATAATATTCATCTGGGAAACCAGTAGTTTCAGCATAACTATTGATTAGAAAGAGAGTTGAAAGTAAGAATAAGATTTTTTTCATTTTATTTCTTATATCTCTGTTACAAAAACTTTTTTTACTGCACCTTTAAAAAAGAGTTCGCCATCTCTTATACTTACTGTTAATTCCTCTTTACTTTTTGGATAAATAAAAGATTTGCTATCTACCAATCCTAAAGCATTTGCCCTTAGAAAACATGCAACCATTCCTGTTCCACATGCTAAGGTTTCGCCTTCAACACCTCTTTCATAGGTTCTAACAAATATTTTCTCATCTTCAATTTTTGCAAAGTTTACATTTGCATTATGTTCATATCTCATTTTTGCGCATAAGTCATGGTCATATTTATCCAAATCATTAACGATTGTTACTAAATGAGGAACGCCCGTATCGATTAAATACCAAGTTAAACCCTCTTGTTCAAACTCTTCTTTTATTACAATTGGTTTAGTCATTTGTGTTTCCACAATATTTCCATCAACAATTGATTGTATAAATCCAGCTTCTGTCAAAAACTTCATATTTGAAGGAGCTAAACCATTATTATAAGCATAGTGTGCTACTGCTCTTGTACCATTTCCACACATAGCAGCATCGCTACCATCACTATTATAAAAAAGCCATTCAAAATCAGCTGTTTCACTTGGCACAATAACAATTAATCCATCTGCACCAATACCTTCAGTTCTATTACATAGATTTATAGCATCTTGGGAATAGTCTTTTTTTATTAGTGTATGAAAAATCACAAAGTCATTTCCACTGGCGCTGTATTTTGTATATGTCATATAAGTTCTCCTATAACTCGTTCAACTTCTTTTTGAAGGTTTTTTAAATTTGTTGAATTATCAATTACTAAATCTGCTAATTTCTTTTTTTCTTCTATATCCATTTGATTTGAAATTTTTAATTTTGCTTCTTCTTTGCTTATATTATCCCTTTTCATCAATCTTTCTATTTGTATCTCTTTTGGGGTATAAACCACTAAAGATTTTTTAATAGGATAATTCATTTTTTCATAAAATAAAGGAATATCTATAAGATATGGTTTCCCTTGTTTTTCAAAGATTAAAGCCTCATTTTCTATCTCTTCTTTTATTAAAGGATGAATAAAACTTTCCAATTTTTCCTTATTTTTTTGATTTGAAAAGATAATATGTCCTAGTTTTTTTCTAAGTACCTTTCCATCTTCTACATACTCTTGCCCAAACATTGAAGCTATTTTATTACTATGTCTGTCTAAAAGTTTATGTGCTATTTTGTCTGCATCAATTGTTAAAAAGCCATGTAGCTTAAAAAGACTACAAACTGTACTTTTACCTGTGGCTATTCCACCTGTTAATGCCACAGCATATTTAAATGTTTCGTTATTCATTATTAGATTTTACTATAAAATTGATTAATTTAAAAGGAAAGTGAGTTTTGTATTGCAAAGCTTATCGCTTTGCAATACCTGTTAGTTCTTTTTGAATATGAGTTGGAAATACAAAAGATGCATGTTGAATCTCTGTAGAATAGTAGTTTAAGTCCACAAGTAAATCAGATCTTTGTAAAATAATATCAGCTGTTGGATGATATTTTTTAGATGCTAATACACAAGTTGTATGTCCAAAACTATATGGCATACAAATCCAAAAATTAGATCCTGCAATTGTTAAATCGCTTTTTAATTTAGCTGGATCTTTAGAATAACTTTCTGTTTTATAAGAAATTAAACCATCATCTTTTAAAATTTTTTGAATATTTGCTAAAACTATTTCATCAATATTTATATCAGTTAAAATTATTACATCAATATTTTTTTCATTTTTAGAGTTTAATAAAGAAATATCCCCATATTCTACATTTAATTTATGTTTTGCAACTTCTTGTTTTAACTCTTCGTCACAGTTTCCTATAACTAAAATATTTTCAGGTTCTTTGTGCGTACACAGGGGAACATGAACGATCATTTCATTAAAAGCAAAGTTTTTGTTTTCAACACTTGACATTATTAGTCCTTTTATTTTATTAAATTTTCGTTATAATAGCGAAAATTTTTTAAATTAATAAAAGATAATTACTTTAATTGTAAAAATAAAAAAAAAGGTGAAGAATGAGCACAGTTAGTTACAAAGATGCTGGTGTAGATATAGACGCAGGAAATCAATTTGTTGAAAATATTAAACCATATGTTAAATCAACAATGATCCCTGGAGTACTTGGGGGAATAGGTTCTTTTGCAGGTGCCTTTGAGTTACCAAGTGGTTACAAAAAACCAGTATTACTTTCAGGAACTGATGGTGTTGGAACAAAATTAAAATTAGCAATTGATTCTAAAAAATTTGACACAGTTGGTATTGATTTAGTTGCTATGTGTACAAATGATTTATTATGCAATTTTGGTGAGCCACTATTTTTCTTAGATTATTATGCAACTGCAAAATTAGAAGTTGAAGAAGCAACACAAGTTGTAAAAGGTATAGCTGAAGGGTGTATTAGAAGTGAATGTGCACTTGTAGGTGGGGAAACTGCTGAGATGCCAGGTATGTACAAAGAGGGTGATTTTGATTTAGCTGGTTTTTGTGTGGGGATTGCTGAAAAAGATGAGTTAAATAGAATAGATAAAATCTCTATTGGGGATACATTAATTGCACTTCCATCTTCAGGAGTTCACTCAAATGGTTTTTCGCTTGTAAGAAAATTACTACTTGAAAAACTTGGAATGTCTTTAGATGATGATTTCCAAGGGAAAGTATTAAAAGATGTATTATTAGAGCCAACTAGAATATATGTAAAAGAGTTCAAAGCAAACAAAGAGAATATAAATGCTTTAGCCCATATCACTGGTGGTGGTATTACTGAAAATTTACCAAGAGTTTTACCAGATAATTTTAAAGCGGTGGTTGATAGAAGTAAGATTAAAGTATTACCAATTTTTGAATTTATGTCTAAACATGTTGAAGTAGAAGAGATGTATAGAACATTTAATATGGGTGTTGGTATGGTTTTAGTTGTAAATCCTGCAAATGTGGATGCCATTTTAGCTAATACTGATGGATATGTTATTGGAGAAATTGCTGAAGGTGAAAAAGGCGTAGAGTTTATCTAAGCTTTTAGTTTTTTCTTTTTAAGGTAAGCTCTTTTGGGTTTACCTTTTTTTATATTAAAAAGTACATGAGTCATCTTTTAGTGAAGCATGGGAATAATCACAAAATGGTTTATTTTCTGATGCTCCACAACGGCATAGGGTAAATTTAGTTTTATTGGCAAATGATGACCAATGTTCAATTCTTAAATCGACTGCTCCAACTACAGTAATTGGACCATTTTTTAGTATATTGATATTTTCTTTTTCATAATCTTGCATAATTTGTTTATTTTCTATTGAATAGGATAAGGCACTAGAAGGACAGGCTTCAATTGACTTGATTATCTCTTGGGTTGTTTCTGTATCTAAGTTAATCCAGTCTTGTGAGCTTTCTGCGCTATAAATAGAGGGAAATTCATTAACACATTGTGCACTACCAGCACAAATAGAGCGATTAAAAGTTACAGTTACATCTTTTGAATTATAAACTTGAATAATCTCTTCTTTTAATTTCTTTTTTGAACTGAAATTTTCTTTTAGGTGAGTTCCATCACAAAAAGGTTGGTTTTTAGATTTCCCACATCTGCAAATAAAGGTGCTTGTTTTTAATGTAATGGGTAAATAGTCATAAAATAGTATATTTTTTAGATTTTCATTGCTTAAATTTTTAATTTTTAAAGGGCCATTTTCTATAGGGATAATTGATAATTGAATCATATGTACTCCTTTTTTATACTGAATAAAAACCTAAAACTTGTTATTCTAAAAACCAACAATGAAAGTCTACAATACTATTATTAATCGATTATTTCTTAAATATTATTGTATCCATAGATTGATTTCCATACATATAAATATCGTGTAAAGATTCTCCAATATGATTATTTGAGGCACCAAAAGTTACAAATAAAGGTAAAAAATGCTCTTTTGAGGGATGATTCTTTTGTAAATTTGGAGCTTCTTTTTCATAATTTAATAAAGAACTGACACTACCTTTTTGAATATTATCTACAACCCAATCTCTAAATTCTTTTGCATAAGAAATAGGTTTTGCATGTTCATTCTCCCAATTTAAGTCCATGAGATTATGCGTCATAGCACCACTTCCAATGATTAGAGTATCTTCTCTTAATTTATTTAAAATTATTCCCAATTCAAAAAGTTTTTTACAATCAAAGTTTAAAGGTAAAGATAATTGAATAATTGGAATATCTGCTTTTGGATATATTAAACTTAAAGGTGACCATACTCCATGATCAAAGCCACCTCTTGAAGTATCTTTTTCTATTTCTATTCCAGAGTTTTCAATTAAATTTATTATTTCATCACATTTATTTAAGTCACTTTTTGCTTCATATTTTAACTGGTATAATTCTTTTGGAAAATTATAAAAATCATGTATAGTATGAGGACTCTCTTCATATAATATTTTCAAATCTTTTGTAAACCAATGGGCTGAAACAACTAAGATAAATTTAGGTTCATCAAAATTTGATGATAAATTTTTTAAAAATGAAGTAGTACTGTTTTCCATTATACATAAAGCTGGACTACCATGTGATATATATAAACTTGGGAGCATTTTTTTCCTTTAATTTGCTTTGTAAACTTTATTAACTAATCTGTATAAAGTATCTAATTCTTCGTCACTTAGTACTTCCATATATTTATATAAATTTTTTGAATGTTCCGGAAATACTTTCTCTATAATTTCTTTACCTTTTTGTGTAATTGTTAAAATTGAGGCTCTATTATCATTTGGATCTTTTATTGAAGTAATCCATTCATCTCTTTTTAAATTTTTTACTACGACAGTTATATTTCCAGGAGTACTCATAGTAAGTTTTGTTATTGAGCTTATATTTAAATCACCTCTGTGGTATAGTACTTCTAAAACTTTAAATTGATTAAAAGTTAGTCCATGTTGAGATAAGTATGAAAGCGTTTTATTAGTTATTTTAAGTGATGCTTTTTCTAATCTAACAACTGTTCTCATAGATTTATCTGTTCTCTCTCCATAAGTTTTTACCATTTTTCTTCCTTTAATTTTTAATCAATAAAGCCTAGGCCTCTTTCATCTCTATAAATAAGAAATGTGAATTTGAAATAGCATTTATAATAATTTCATTTTCTTTAGTGATTTCCATAGCATCACCATAATTTAATTCAATTCCATTAATCGTTAAAGTACCTTCTATTTGTACAAAATAAACTTGTCTATTTTTATCGATTTTGTACTCAAGTGTTTTATCTTTTTCTAATTCACTTACATAAAAATTAACATCTTGATGAATCTTAATTTCTGCATCTCCTTCTTGCGAAGAGACTATATTTAATAATTTATTTTCTCTATCTTCTTTTACATATCTTTTTGAACCATAAAGTCTTGGTAAAGAGCTTTTTGGTGGGATAATCCAAATTTGTAAAAGTCTTAAATCTTTAGTTTTATTAAGATTATATTCACTGTGATAAATACCATCTCCTGCACTTAAATATTGGACTTCTCCTCTTTTAAGTGTTTCTTCATTTCCCATAGAATCTTTGTGAGTAATCTCTCCATCAATAACATAAGAGATTATTTCCATGTTTGCATGTGGGTGAGTACCAAATCCACTATCTGGATGTATAATATCATCATTTATCACTCTTAGAACTCCAAAATTTACATTATCTGGATTTCTATATTCTGCAAAACTAAAATGGAAACGACTCTCCAACCACCCAAGATTTGATGTTCCCATATTCTCCTTTAAAAGTTTTTTTAACATAATTTATCCTTTTACTACGTTAGCAAATTGACTAATAATTCTTTGTGAACTCTCAAGATTTAATGCTTTTGTATATGTTGTTAGAATTTCTCTTGGTAATACAATTGCATTAAGTCTTGTAAATTGTGTTCTCATAGCATTTAAAGCATCTTGCCCACCACTACCTGCATGTGTTGCTAATTGTATTTTTTTAAGAGTAAAAAGTGCTCTAAAGTCATCACCTATTCTTGAAAGCCAAGCAATGGTATTTACTAATACTGGTGGTAGTGAAAAATTGTACTCAGGTGAAATAAATATAAATCCTTCTGCCTTATTCATTTTTTCTGATAATTCATTAATCTTTGTGGGGATACCATCATTTTGTTCTTTTAATGTATCATACATAGGTAGATTTAATTCAACTAAATTAATTATTTCACTATTTAGATTTTCATTTTTTAATTGTTCTTGTAAATTTTTTGCTAATTTCATATTTTCATTTAAACTTGCTACAAATATTAATATCATAATTTATTCCTTAAATATTATTATATATTTTAAACTCTTTTAAAAAGTTCGACTATTTAGATGTTACCAAGTAAATAACCTGGTAACATCTGGATGCTTTATTTTGCTAAAACACCTTCTAATTCGATATTGATTTTAACAGTTTCTCCAACTAAAACTCCACCAGCTTCTAATGCTTTGTTCCAGTTAAGACCAAAGTCTTTTCTATTGATTTTTCCTGATAATTCTAAACCAACTCTTTTATTTCCCCAAGGATCAGTAACTGTTCCATTATTGTCATAATCAAATTCTACAGATTTAGTAATACCTCTAATAGTAAGTTTCCCATATGCTTTATCACCTTCAATTTTTTCTAAATCAAATGTTAATTCTGGATGGTTTGCAGCATCAAAGAAATCAGCAGATTTTAAATGTCCATCTCTTTTTGCATCTTCAGTATTGATAGAAGCAACTTGAGCTGCACCTTTTAAACTTGTCAATGTATTAGCTTTTTCATCAAAAACAAAAGAACCATTAAACTTATCAAATTTTCCAGTCACATTTGAAATCATTAAGTGTTTAACTTTAAATCCAAGGTTTGAGTGAGTTACATCAACATTATATGTTCCTGCAAATAATGCACCTGCTGTTAAGATAGAGATTAGTCCTAATTTTGCTATATTCATTTTTTCACCTTTTAATTACTAATTAGTAGTATTTGTATTTAACTTTTTTCAAAGCAACAACTTCTGAAAACATTATAAGAATTTTATAATTCATATTTATGAAAGATTACAAAATAAAATCTATTTCATTTTGAATCCATATGAGAATTATACTACTAATTAGTAATAAATGTCAAGTAAAATTGCCTAAAAAATATAAAT
This sequence comes from Arcobacter sp. F2176, assembly GCF_004116465.1. NCBI lineage: Bacteria > Pseudomonadati > Campylobacterota > Epsilonproteobacteria > Campylobacterales > Arcobacteraceae > Arcobacter > Arcobacter sp. F2176. Next base: position 15,666 of record NZ_PDJV01000019.1, on the reverse strand, counting down.
TCTTTAGGCAAATGTTATTTAAGAGGCTTTTTTAGCGATTTTTTTAGCAGCAGTTTTAGCTTTTTTTGGTTTTGATAGTTTTAAATTTGTTACTTTCTTAGTAATTTTTTTAGCTAATTTTTTAGCATCTGCTTTTTTCTTTGTAGCTTTTGTAGCAACTTTTTTTGCTATTTTAGCAACTTTTTTTTCTTTTAATACTTTTGACATGTTTATCCTTTAATTTTATCTATTACTTTTCAAAAAAAGTAATATTATATATAGATTGTATAGAATAATATTAGCTTTGTCAAGTTTTTTTCACAAACTTTAATATAAATTTCCTAATTTGTGTTTAACCAATTAATAATATATTTTTAGATAAAATCTATCGTTTTACTCAAATGAAAGAAAATTAAGGAAAATAAATGTTATTGACTCCAGGTCCTACTCCAGTACCAGAATTTGTAAGAAAAGCTATGGCTGATATTACTATTCATCATAGAACACCAGAGTTTGAATCTATTTTTGGACAAACTAGAGAATTATTATTAGAATTATACGGAATGGATGAGGTTGTAATGCTCGCTTCTAGCGGAACAGGTGCAATGGAAGCTTGTATTTTAAATTTAGTGAATAAAAAAGCTCTTACAATTAACTCAGGTAAATTTGGTGAGAGATTTGGAAAAATTTGCAAAGCTTATGACCTACCATATACTGAAATAAAAAATGAATGGAATACTCCTGTTAGTGTTGAAGAAGTAATAAAAACACTAAGAAATGACAGTGATATTGATGCCATTTTTATACAAATTTGTGAAAGTGCTGGAGGACTTAGGCATCCAGTAGAAGAACTAGCTAAACAAGTAAAAGAGTTTAATAAAAATATTATGATTGTAGCTGATGGAATTACTGCCGTTGGTGTAGAAAAAATTGATACAACAAATCTTGATGCTGTAATTACTGGTAGTCAAAAAGCACTAATGCTTCCTCCTGGTCTTGCAATGATTGGATTAAGCAATGCAGCTGTTGAAAAAATCCAAACTCTTTCAAAAGGGTATTATTTTAATTTAGCAACAGAGATAAAAGTACAAAAAACGAATACAACAGCTTGGACAGCAGCAACAACTTTAATTATTGGATTAAAAGAGATTTTAACACATATAAAAAGTAATGGTGGATTTGATGATTTATATAAGAAAACAGCCTTAAGAGCAAAAGCTTCAAGAGAAGCTTTAAAAGCCATTGGTTGTGAAATATATCCAAAAACACCAGCTGATGCTATGACAACAGTTTATACAGAAAATGCACCAGCTATTAGAAAAATTTTGAAAACAAAATATAATGTAAATATTGCAGGTGGTCAAGATCATATAAAAAATTCTATTTTTAGAATCAATCATATGGGACTTGTAGAAGACTTTGAAGCTGCTTGGGCCGTAAATGCAGTAGAGTTAGCAATGGATGAATTAGGTCTTAGAGAATTTGATGGGACGGCAAATAAAGTATTTGCAATGTTTACTTTTAAAGGTAATGAATGATTTATGCTCATGAGATACCAAAAGGAAGTCGTCTTTATTTTGGAAAAACTGCAAAATTAAAAAGAGAATTAGAAAGTAAAATTAGTGATATACTATATTCTAATAACTTTGAAGAGATAGTTACTCCTAATTTCTCATATTCTCAACATCAATCAATAGAAGATGAAAAAAAATTAATTAGTTTTTCAGATATTCAAAATAATCAAGTATCTTTAAGAGCCGATTCTTCTTTAGATGTGGTAAGAATTATTACAAAAAGATTAGGAAGAACTACAAAGCACAAAAAATGGTTTTATATTCAACCTATATTTTCTTATCCATCAAAAGAGCAGTATCAAATAGGATGTGAATGGATAGACCATGATAACATAAGTGATATTTTAAATTTAACAGCAGATATTTTAAAAAGTATTAATGTTCAACCTATTTTACAGTTATCAAATATCAATATTCCAAAGCTTGTAGCAAAAGAGTTAAAAATAGATATTGAACTTTTTAAAAATGGTGAAATAGCGCAATTATTTGATTTAGATATACCTTGGTTAAACTCTTTAATTAGAGTAAAAAGTATTGAAGATTTAAAACAAAGTATATTATTAGTTCCAAGTGAAATAAAAATTCATTTAGAAAAACTTTTAAATACTGCATCTCAAATTGAGTATGATAATTTAGTAATTGCTCCATTATATCATGGAAGTTTAAAGTATTATGATGATGTTTATTTTAGAGTTATACACAATAACTTTGTAATATGTAAAGGTGGGAAATATAGTGATGATGGAATAAGTTCACTAGGTTTTGCACTTTATACAGATAATTTATTAAAAATTTTAGAGGATTGAGGAAGATGAGTAAAGCTGATTTAATAGTAGGAATCCAATGGGGTGACGAAGGTAAAGGCAAGATGGTTGACATGCTTGCCCAAAATTATGATGTTGTTTGTAGAAGTCAAGGTGGACATAACGCAGGACATACAATTTGGGTTGAGGGAGTTAGGTATGCCTTACATTTGATTCCTTCTGGTGTTTTAAATCCAAAAGCAATAAATATAATTGGTAATGGTGTCGTTTTGTGCCCATCATCAATTATAAAAGAGATGGAACAATTTAAAAACTTAGAAGGAAGACTTTTCATTTCTGATAAAGCACATTTAAATCTTCCATATCATGCTATGATTGACCAAGCAAAAGAGAGACTAAAAGGTGATAAAGCTATTGGAACTACAGGAAAAGGAATTGGTCCTGCTTATGCTGAAAAAATTAGTAGAACTGGTTTTAGAGTAGGGGAACTTTTAAATCCAAGTAAATTAGCAAGTGGAATAATTGATTATTTTGCACAAAGTAAAGCTATCTTTGATGTTTTAGAAATAGCTACTCCAAATAAAGAAGAATTAATAGAATTATTAACTTCATATAAAGAAAAATTAGAACCTTTTATTGCAAATACTACAAATATGATTTGGGATGCAATTGATAATGACAAAAAAATATTATTAGAAGGTGCTCAAGGTACTTTATTAGATATTGATCATGGAACCTATCCTTATGTAACTTCATCTTCTTGTGTAAGTGCAGGAGCTTGTACAGGACTTGGAATTTCACCAAAAGATATAGGCATTGTAACTGGTATTGTAAAAGCATACACAACAAGGGTTGGAAATGGACCTTTCCCTTCAGAAGATTTTACTGAAGATGGACAAAAAATTGCTGATATTGGTAAAGAAGTTGGTGTTACAACAGGACGGGGAAGAAGATGTGGTTGGTTTGATGCTATTGCTGTTAAGCATGCTGCTAGATTAAATGGTTGTGATCAATTGTCTTTAATGAAACTTGATGTTTTAGATGGTTTCCCAAGAATTAAAATCTGTGTTGCTTATGATTTAGATGGAAAAAGAATAGATTATATGCCATCTGATTTAATTAATGTAAAACCTATTTATGAAGAGTTTGAAGGGTGGGATAAATTAGCAGGTGCTAGAAAATTTGAAGATTTACCTGAGAATGCAAAAAAATATATAAATAAAATTGAAGAATTAACTGGTGTAAAAGTAGGTATAATCTCTACATCACCAGAGAGAGACGATACTATAATTAGAGGATAACATTTATGAAAATGAAATTACATCATACACCTTATATCGCAAGAAGAATATCAAGAGATTTGGTAAATTGTGAATTTGTAGAAGTAAGAAAAACTAAAGAAGAAATCACACGAGAAGTGGAAAGAATTTTAGATATAGATATCGAAAAAGAGCATGATTTAGATGAAAAAGTTGATGAGATACTAGCAGAACAAGCAGAAGAAATAGAGTTCTTAAATGCTGATTATAGACAACTTTTTTGGATGACTAAAAAAAGACTTGCAAATGAGTTTGGAGTGATATTAAATAATGAAGATAGATATTCAGATATCTCACATCAATTATTAGACTTTCTTTGGGAAGAGGATTATATTCATTATACTGTTTCAGATAATAAAGTAAAAAATGTAATTTTTGATTCTATTAGTCAGTTCTTAGATGGGTTTGAAAAAGCAGATGATGCAGTGTATGAAAAAATTAAAAACTATAAAAGAAAATTGATACAAGGTACAGATGAGTATGATATTGTTTATCATAGATTATATGAAGAAGAGTTAATAAAAAGAGGGTTAATGTAATATGCAAAAAGTATGGATATATTTAGAAAATGGGACATTTCTAGAAGCAAATTCTTTTGGTGCAAAAGGTACAACAGTTGGTGAAATTGTATTTAATACATCTTTAACTGGATACCAAGAAATAATCACAGATCCAAGTTATGCTGGGCAATTTGTTACTTTTACTATGCCAGAAATTGGGAATGTAGGGGTAAATAAAGATGATATGGAAAGTAGTACAGCTTTTTGTAAAGGTGTAATAGTTAGAAATTATCATCACGAATACTCTAATTATAGAGGTGAAAGTGATTTATGTTCTTTATTAAAAGAGCACAATGTTTTGGGAATTAAAGATATTGATACAAGATATTTAACAAAAATGATTAGAGATGAAGGTGCAATGATGATGATTGCATCTACAGAAATTTCTGACAAAGAAGAATTAGCTAAACAATTAGCTGCAAGTCCTAGAATAGAAGATATCAATTATATAGAAGAAGTTAGTACAAAAGAGCCATATATACATAAAAATGGAGCTTGGAATCATCAAGTTCTTTCTTACAATAAAGCAGTAATGAGTGATAAAAAAATAGTTGTTATAGATTTTGGTGTAAAAAGAAATATTTTAAATGAGTTAGTTGAATCTGGTCTTGAAGTTGAAGTTGTACCTTCATCATTTAAAGCTGATGATTTAATAGCTAGATATGAAGCAAAAGAGATTGGTGGAATATTTTTGTCAAATGGACCAGGTGATCCCCTTACTTTAGTAAAAGAAAAAGAAGAAGTTCAAAAATTAATTGCGACTGATATTCCTATCATTGCAATTTGTTTAGGACACCAAATGCTTTCTATTGCACATGGTTTTGATACATATAAATTAAAGTTTGGACAACATGGTGGTAATCATCCTGTTGCAAATAATGGTGTAGTTGAAATAACTGCACAAAATCATAATTATAGTGTTCCTGATGATATTGTAAAAATAGCTCAAGTAACTCATAAAAACTTATTTGATAATACAATTGAAGGTGTGAGATATAATAATAAGAACATTTATTCAATTCAACATCACCCAGAAGCTAGTCCTGGACCACATGATTCTAAGTACATCTTTAAACAATTTGCAGAGATGATAAAGTAAATTTTATTCTTCACATTTTGTGAAGAATAAAAGCAATAAAATAAACTGTATATTTAAGGATGAAAATGGAAACTCTAGAAAATAATACAGATGTTACTAACAAAAAAGAAATTGATGCAATGAAAATATTACTTAAAATAAGTAAAAAAATACCGTTTTTTTCTATTTTAAGCAAAGATGAGATTGAAGAGATAATCACAGAAGTAAAAATCATAACATACAAAAATAAAGAAATCATATTTCAAGAGGGTGAAACTACTAGAAATTATATATATTATTTATTAAAAGGTAAACTTTATATAAATAGAAAAAAACAAATAGATGCAAGATCAAGTGTTAGAATTGCTACCATTGATAAACCAGCGCTATTTGGTGAAATGATGAGACTTACAGGAGAACCTAGAAGTGCTACTGTTGAGTCAGGAGAATCTAATACATTAGTATTGGCCTTTCGAATTAAAGACTTTAAAGAACAAACTAGTATTTCAAAATTTTATAAAAATGTTATTATAGAACTATCTGCAAAAATTGTGCAGATGAATAAAAAACACTATTAATTAAAGAACAAACTTTAATAATAGTTGATACACTCCAGCAGAAGCAATACCAGCTGCAAGACCAGCAACTAAATCATCACCCATAACTCCCCAACCACCTTTTACATTTTTATCAATTTTACCAATAATAGATGGTTTCCAAATGTCAAAAAGTCTAAAGAACAAAAATGCCAAAGGTGCTAGATATGCCATGTTTTCATTTGTAATACCACAGATAGAAAGAGCAAGCCACATTCCAGCTAATTCATCTATGACTATCTCTTTTCCATCATGCATACCAACTTCTTCTTCATAGATATTGATTTGTTTAATAGCAATAACTGAAATTAAAAGAGAGAGTAAAAAAAGTGTTGATACATGGATATATTGTAGAAGAAATAGACCCAAAATCAATGCAACAAAACTACCAACAGTACCTGGAGCTTTGGGAGATAGTCCACTGTAAAAAAGAGTTAAAAAGGCTTTTCTCATTATTTCTTCTTCTCAATTCCTAATTTTTTTCTTTTTTCCCAAAGTGATTTCCTTGAAATTCCAAGTTTTTTCGATAATTCTGTATCAGGATATTTTGATTGAAATGATATAACCATCATCTTAACATAATCATTTATGGTCATAATATTATTATTTAACATAAACATATCAGGTCTCATAAATTCAATTTTAGGAAAAGGAAAATCAACTTCTTTTTCTAAAGAGCTAATAATACAGTTTTTATGCTCTATTGCAATACAAACATTATCCTTCGCACTTTTCTTTAATGAATGATAATCAGTTAGGTAAACTACTTCTTTGTTGGTAATTGTTGATAACTCTTTTTGCCAAGTTGGACTATCAAGGGCTATAAATCTAATTGGTAATTTTAAAGATTTTGATATTTCAAAAGCTAATTTATCAGTACATCTTTGTGAATTTGTTTCCACAAGCATTGGCAAAGAATGTGATATATTAACGCCAGTTGTATCTATCTCTTCAAGTAGAAATTCAACATATGTTTTAAGAGTAGACAACTCTTGTTTCATCTGTCTACACTCTTTGTAGTGATAAATTTTTCTAATTAATTCATCCATAATAAATGGCTTCATAATATAATCTTTTGCACCTTCATTTATTGGCTCGGTTACAGTCTCATCACTAATATATGAAACAAGTAAGATTATAATAGAGTTTTTATATTTTTGAATAGTTTTTTTTACCATTTCACTAGGAAGTGAAGTTGATAATAAAACCATGTCATAATCTTTTGTTAAATTATTATTTGGCATTTCAACAAAATCGCAAGAATGACCATCATCAAGTATTCTTGAAACAACTTTTTGTGCTAGATAAATTTCATTTTCTATTATCAATATATTCATTTATTTTTCCAATCAAAATATTTTAGTGTTGCAACACTATGGACTGTAACACCCTCACTTCTTCCTACAAACCCAAGCTTTTCAGCAGTTGTTGCTTTAACATTAACATATTGCATATCAATATTTAATAGTTGTGCCATTGACTTCTTAATTTCAAATTTAAAAGGGTTTATTTTAGGTTTTTGTGCAAGGATTGTAAAATCTACATTTACTATTTCATATCCAACATTATAAATAAAGTTTACTATTTTTTCAAGCAATACTTTTGAGTCAATATTTTTATATGTATTATCAGTATCTGGAAAAAATTCTCCAATGTCACCTGCTCCACATGCACCTAACAGTGCATCAATCACAGAATGAATTAATACATCTCCATCACTATGAGCTTTAAATCCCACATTACTATCAATTTTAACTCCACCAAGTACCATTTGTTTATTCTCTTCAAAAGCATGAATATCTATTCCAAATCCTGTAAAGAAATTATTTGAAGGTCCTTTAAGACAAGGGGTTAATTTAAGATCTTCTTGAAAAGTTAATTTATTACTTTCTATACTTCCCTTTACATAAAAAATTGATTCATTTATATTTTTTATTGCTGAACTGTCATCTGTAAAAAAAACATCAGTATCAAGAGCTTTTTTTAGAATTTTTGTATTTGAAAGCTGGGGAGTTTGTATAAGTTTTACTTCATCTCTATTAATTGTTTCATTTTTGAATACAACAGTATCTGTTACATTTAAAACAGGAACAATACAAGAAGCTTTTTCCTTATTTGAAATAAGATCTAAAATAACACCTTTAGGAATACAAGTTCTTGCAACATCTGTAACCATTACATAGTCAGAATCAATTGTTTTTAAAGCATTTATCATAGACTCTTGTCTTGTATCTCCACCTAAAATAAATTTGTATTCATCAGAAAAATTTTTCATATAAGATAGTTCATCTTTTGAAGATGTAATAACTACATTATCAAAATTATAGTAAGAAGTAATTCTTTTAGTAACAAATAGCCATAGTGGAATATCTCCCACTCTTAGCCATTGTTTCTTACAATTAAGTCCAAATCTAGTAGAATTTCCAGCACATAATATTAATAAAGTAACTTTAGACAACAATACCCCTTGTGTAAAAAAGTTACAAATTATAACTAATGTTACTTATGAAAAATTTAAGTTAGGAAATTAGTTAATTTTAATTAAAATTATTGTTCACTCATCTTTTCTTTGATTCTATCAATAGCATTTACTAAAGGTTCAATTTCAAGATTATATTTAGTCGCTAATTGTAAAGCTCTTTCAATATGTTCATCGCCCAATGGATTTCTTATATCAGTTAAAATTTTTACTACTTCAAGTATTTTAACTTTTCGTTGATATTCTTCTGGGCATTGTTCAACATTACCTACAAATCCAATAGTAAAAATAAGATTATGACTTAAATTCCAGTGTTTAAAAATATTTGCAGTAATTCTTGAACAAGAAAATCCAGTAAAGGCTTCTTCAATATTAGATAAGCTTCCTTCTGCTGTTTTTAATGCTTCTTGAAACTCTTCAGTTTTATTTTGTTCTTGAATTATTTCAGAAATAATAAACTTACCCGTTTCTTGTAAAAACGCAGGTAATAATAGGTCTTCTTTTAGTCCAAAGTCAATTTCACCTACCCAATTATTTATGATATTAGATGCCAAATTTGATGCCATTAAAAAATCATCAGTAGATATATTATATGCATTTAGATTTGATTTTATTAAATCTTGAACAACAGAACCTAGGGCAATAGAAATAGTAAAATTTATTCCAAGCAAGTTTACCGCTCGACTTGGAGTTTCTACTTCACTTCTAAAACCAAACATTGCAGAGTTGGCAACTCTTAAAAGAGTTGTAATAATAAGTGGATCTTGCTCAATAATCTTTAGCAGTTCCACAGGTTCTTTTTCTGGTCGTCTTCTAAAGTTTTCTAACTCAATAACACTATTTGGTAAAGGTGGTAGCGATTCTATTTTTTCTATAATATCATTTTTCATTTATTTCCCTATTAGTTGATAAAATAATAGATTATTTTTACTTATTATTGCCTTATCTAATATTTTTACCCATATGTGACATACTGCACTAGATATTGTGCAAATATCAAATTTCATATGAGGTTCTTAACTTTTTTCTTTAATATCAAGTTTTATAATATTACTAACAAATGTGTTAATAAATTTTTTATTATTATACATTATACCAATTTTTTTTCATTTAATGTAGTATATTAAATTATCTTGTGCATATAAAATATACATTTTATTAATTATTTCTTTCTGTGATAAAATTAATTTAATAGATTAAGTTTTTATAAACTTAACTTGATATAATCAGGGAAAATTTTAGATAGGAATATTTTATGAGAGATTGGTTAGATAATCATAAAGATGATGAAGTAAGAACACAGATGTATTATGCAAAAAAAGGCATGATAACACCTGAAATGGAATATGTTGCAAAAGTGGAAAAAATTGAACCAGAATTGGTTAGAAGTGAAATTGCAAGGGGAAGATTAATTATTCCTGCAAATGTAAATCATAGACATTTAAAACCAATGGCAATAGGAATGGCATCAAGTTGTAAAATTAATGCAAATATTGGTTCTTCTGCTTTAGCTTCAGATATAGCAGGGGAAGTTGAAAAAGTTGATGTTTGTTTAAAACATGGTGCTGATACTATTATGGATTTAAGTACAGGTGGTGACCTTGATTCTATTAGAAGTGCAGTAATTGAACATTCTACTGTACCTATTGGAACAGTTCCAATTTATCAAATCTTGCATGATTGTAAAGATAAAATAGAAGATTTATCTATTGAAGTTATGTTAAAAGTTTTAGAAAAACAAGCTTTACAAGGTGTTTCATATTTTACTATTCATGCAGGATTTTTATTACAATTTATGCCTCATGTTGCAAAAAGAAAAATGGGAATAGTTTCAAGAGGTGGTTCACTTATGGCTGCTTGGATGATGCATTATCACAAAGAAAATCCTTTTTATGATGCTTTTGATGAGATTTTAGATATTTGTAGAAAACATGATGTTTCTTTATCTTTAGGGGATAGTTTAAGACCAGGATGTCTATTTGATGCCTCTGATGAAGCACAACTTTCAGAATTAAAAATACTTGGGGAGCTTACAAAAAGAGCGTGGGAAAAAGATGTTCAAGTTATGATTGAAGGACCTGGGCATGTGCCTTTAAATCAAATTGAGAGAAATATGAAATTAGAAAGAGAGTATTGTCATGAAGCTCCTTTTTATATCTTAGGACCACTTACTACTGATATTGCTGCTGGATATGATCATATTTCATCTGCAATTGGTGCAGCTGTTGGTGGATGGCATGGAGCTAGTATGCTTTGTTATGTTACACCAAAAGAGCATTTAGGTTTACCTAATGCCCAAGATGTTAGAGAAGGTATTATTGCATATAAAATAGCAGCTCATAGTGCTGACATCGCAAGAGGAAGAAAAGGTGCAAGGGATATTGATGATGAAATGTCTGATGCTAGATATGCTTTTGATTGGAACAAACAATTTGAACTATGTTTAGATCCAGATCGGGCTAAAGAGTATCATGATGAAACACTTCCTCAAGATGTATTTAAAGAAGCTGAATTTTGCTCAATGTGTGGACCAAAATTTTGTTCATACAAAATCACTCAAAAAATCGTTGAAGAACATGGTGAAGCTATGAAAGCAGCTATATAAAGCTAATTAATGAAAGTAAAAGTACTTAAACCTTGTCATTGTGTAAGAAGATTTAAGTTTGATGAAGAATTTGAATACTATAATAGAGAAGTTGCTTTAAAAAAAGCAGAAGAAATTATCGAAATAATGAATAAAAAAAGTTGTCAAAGCCATGAATTTTCATTAAATGAAAAGGATGATGGCTTTGAAATATCTAGTAAAATTAATTATAAATCATGGTAAAAAAACTATGATTTACAATTAAGATAAAAATTATCCTATTTTATCTATAATGCGAAAAAATTGAATAATAATTTTAAGGAAGTATTGATGGCAAATGTAGCTGATATAAAAAAAGAATTAGAAAAAGTAATTTACCCAGGTTTTACAAAATCAATTGTAGAGTTTGGATTTTTAAAAAATGTTGAAGTAAATGGTGATGCTGTAAGTATACTTGTAGAAATAACTTCAAGTGCACAAGAAGTAGAACATGAAATAAGAACTAATATTAAAAAAGTATTAGAAAATATTGGTGTTACAAATTTAGATTTACAAGTAAAAAAACCAGAAGCTCCAAAACAAACAAGTAATAGTGTAAGTGGAAAAAATATTGCTCCACAAATTAAAAACTTTGTAATGGTATCTTCAGGAAAAGGTGGAGTTGGTAAATCAACTACAACTGTTAACCTAGCAGTAGCTGCTGCTATGCAAGGTAAAAGAGTTGGTATTTTAGATGCTGATATTTATGGACCAAATATTCCTCGAATGTTCGGATTACAAGGTAAAGAAGTTGAAGTAATCGGAAATAAAGCAAAACCATTCCATGCTTATGGTGTAGATGTTATGTCTATGGGATCACTTATGGAAGAGGGACAAGCTCTTATTTGGAGAGGTGCTATGATTATGAAAGCAATCCAACAACTTCTAAGAGATATTTTATGGGAAGAATTAGATATTTTATTTATTGATATGCCTCCAGGAACTGGTGATGCACAATTAACATTAGCTCAAAGCGTTCCTGTAACATGTGGTGTAAATGTTACAACTCCACAACATGTAGCCCTTGATGATTCAAGAAGAAGTTTAGATATGTTTAAGAAACTTCATATTCCAGTTGGTGGGATTGTAGAAAATATGAGTGGATTTATTTGTCCTACATGTAGTACAGAGTCTGATATCTTTGGTATGGGTACTTGTGAGGCTTTAGCTAAAGAGTATGGAACGACTGTTTTAGGAAATCTTCCAATTGAACCTGCTATTAGAGAAGGTGGAGATAATGGAAAACCAATCGTTTATTTCCATCCTGAATCAATTTCTGCAAAAAGATATATGAAAGCAACTGAAACATTAATTGAATTTATTGATAATGTAAGCGAAAAAGCTGAAAATGCTTCTATTCAACCAACTACACCTCCTGGTGTATCTGCTTGTTCAACAGCAAAATAATTATTAAGAATATTTAGAGTTTTTAACTCTAAATATTCCTCTTCAAAACTACTCATTTTATAACATCATAATAAAAAATTAATTAACTTATATCAAATGATTATAAATCCTTAGATATAATAAACAAAAAATTATTAGGCTTATTATGAAAAAACACTTAGAAACAAAACTTTCTCATCTACAAGATTTTGCTACAATTCAAGATCCGTACGGTGCTTCACACTTTCCTATATATAATACAGGAACTTTTGATTTAAAAAAACAAGATGGTGAAAAGATATATGATTATACAAGAAGTGATAATCCTACAAGAGAAGCTTTAGAAAATCTTTTTACAGAAGTAGAAAATGGAGCAGGATGTGTATGTACACATACAGGAATTGGTGCAGTATCACTTTTATTTGAAACAGTTTTAAAAGCAAACTCTCAAGTTTTGGTAGAATCTGATTGTTACGGAGGAACTTTTAGATTATTAAAAGTTTTTCAAGGAAAATATAATATAAAAGTACATTTTGCTGATTTCTTAAGTGAACCAGAATTGGAAAAAATTCTAAAAAATAATAAAATCGATTTAGTGTTATGTGAGTCACCCACAAATCCTGGTCTTAAAATAATTGATATAGGTATGGTATCTGTTTTGGCAAAAAAATATAATACTCTTTTTGCTATTGATAATTCACTCGCAACTTTTATTTCACAACGGCCACTTGATATGGGTGCTGATTTTTCTCTTTTCTCTACTACTAAATATATCTCAGGACATGGAAGTGTAGTAGCTGGTGCGATTGTTGCAAAAACAAAAGAATTGGCTGATGAACTTCACTATTATGCAAATGCCCATGGAAGAAGTCAAAATCCAATGGATGTCTTTTTAATAAGCTTAGGAATACCAACTCTTAAAATAAGAATGAAAGAACATCAAAAAAACTCTATATTGATAGCTGAATTTTTAGAAAAACAAAGTTTTATAAAAGCTGTTATGCATCCAGGTTTAAAATCGCACCCTCAACACAAACTAGCAACTTATCAAATGGATTATATTCCAGGAGTTTTTTGTGCAGAGTTTATAAATAAAGATTTTGCTGAAAAATTTATTGAAAATACAAAAATCTTTGGTGAAAAATGTTCTTTTGGAAGTCCTGATTCTAGAGTAGAAATTCCTGCAAAAATATCACATGCATCATTTTCAAAAGAGGAACTAGCTGCTATTGGAATAAGTGATGGTACAGTTAGATTCTCTATTGGATTAGAAAATGTTGAAGATTTAATAGAAGATATTGAACAAGCCTTAAAATAGATGGAAAATAGTTCGTTTAAGCCTATAGAATGTGGTGAAACACTACCACAAAATAATGTTCATGCCGTAAGTGTAAGTATGCCAAAACTCCAAGATGTTATTGATTATGAAGAGGGTTTTGGCGAAGCGATGGAAAAAATAAAGTCTGGTTATCCCAGATTTACTATGCATCCATATTTAAGAATTCTTGCAAAATATATAAAAGAAAAATATAAAATAAGTGATTCTTATGAAGTGGTACTTTTAAGCTCCCAAAAAGCTGTAGATATTTTAAGTGATAAATATTATATACATAATAAAATAGAGATTACAGAGCCTTTTGGTGTAATTTTAGTAAGAAATGGTACTTGTCAACTCCAAAGAGTTTTGATGTTTATACAACATGTAGGTTATAATTTATCATCTAGACTTGCAGAAGATTATTTATATAATATTGGATTGATAAATTCAAAACATATAGAAGAAAAAGAAAAAGAAAAAATTGCTTTTGATTTAGTAGTTTCAACTTTAGCAAAAGCTTATAATCAAGCAAAAGAAAATATTACCTTAGCCCCTTCAGGTATGAACGCAATGTATGGTGTTGTTAAAGGTATAAAAAATATTCAAAGAAGAAATGGAAGAAATATTCTAGTTCAACTTGGTTGGTTGTATTTAGATACTATGAATATTGTAAAACATTATTATGAACAATCAAAAGTTTTTACTGATGTAAAAGACTTAGATTTATTAGAATCTTATTTAGAAGAAAATGGATTTAAAGTAAGTGCAATAATCACAGAAGTTCCTACAAATCCTCTTTTATTATGTGTTGATATGAAAAGACTAAACTCACTTTGTAAAAAATATAATATTCCCTTGGTTGTTGATTCTACATTGGCAACACCATATAATATAAATTTAAATGACTATGCAGATATATATGTAGAGTCTCTTACAAAATTTGCTTCAGGTAATGCAGATGTTCTAATGGGTGCAATTATTTTGAATCAAAAATCAAAATTATCTCATATGAGTGTAGAATTTTTTAAACATTGTGATAAAGCATATATAAAAGATATCCAAAGAATGGCTTTTGAAATAAAGGATTATGAGAAAAGAGTTAAAACAATTAGTTCAAATACAAAAACCTTAGTTGATTACTTTAAAAAATGTTCTTATATAGATAAGATATATTATTGTTTAAATTCTGAAAATGAATTTGAGTATAAACAAATAATGAAAGATGACAATTCCTATACAGGTCTTATCTCTGTAACATTTAATAAATCATTTGAAACTATATATGATAATTTAAATTTTGCAAAGGGACCAAGTCTAGGTACAGAATTTACACTTCTTATGCCTTATACTTATCTTGCACATTATGATTATATAAAAAGTGAAGAAGGTTCAAAACGATTAATTGAGATTGGATTACCAAAAGATATACTTAGAATTTCTGTTGGAAGTGAAAATATAAATGACATAATAGAAGAATTCAAAAGATTAGAGGAATAATTATGGACATGAACAAGATAAAAGAATTGATTTTAAAATTCTCAAATGAAAGAGATTGGGATAAATTTCACAATCCAAAAAATTTAGCAATGGCACTTAGTGTAGAAACGTCAGAACTAGTTGAAATATTCCAATGGCTAAATGAAGAACAAAGCTTAAATTTAGATAACTCAAGAAAAGAGCATTTAGAAGAAGAAATTGCAGATATTGCAGTTTATTTGCTAAGAATTTGTTATTCTCATAATATAGATTTAGAAAAAGCAATTATTTTAAAAATGAATAAAAATGAAATAAAGTATCCATTATATGATAAAAATGGCGATAAAATCGAATATGGGAAGAAAAATTAGTGCAAAAAAGATTTTTTTTCAAAATTTAAGCTAAATTTAATTCCCAGCACTTGACAAAGGCAAAAAAACCTATTATAATTCCCGTCCAATTTGAGTGACAAACGTCGCAAAGGGTTGATGTTCTTTAACAAACTACGGTTTTA
>NZ_PDJV01000018.1 GCF_004116465.1 Arcobacter sp. F2176 | reverse complement strand
GTTCAACATCTCAATATTTTGAAAAAAAGAAATTGCCAGGATATTTAGAAGTATTATCACAAAAAATTAAAAATGGATTATCAACTAATTAAATATAACAAAACTTTGGAGAGAAATATTTGACCCTGTGGCTCAAATATTTCTCAACTCAACCGTTAGCTAAAAAAAGAAAACAATAATGAAAAGACTAATTATTCTTTGCATATTAATAGTATCTTTATTTGCCGAAGATAATAACGACATTTTAAATCTTAAAAATGCAATTATAGAAAAATCTCCCAAAATTTTATGTCAAAAGAATCAACTTTATGTAGAATGTTATGATATTGATCAAAATGATTGTACTACAATGATGGATATTCTTATCAAAGCATGTTGGAAACAATATGAAAATAAAATGGTAATGGCAAAAATCTGGTAACAGAATACTAATTTATTTTTTTTTCTCATAAACACCTAAAGGTCTCCGCTTTCTCTTACTTTGTGTGGACAAAGTAAGCAAAACCACCAACAGAGTTTCAAAGCCCTTTGGGTTCCCTCACTTATTATTTATCTTTCCTGAGTTACAAAACTCATAAATAAATGTGCATTTAGCACATTTATTTACTCAAACAGTTGTAACTCTTTTCCGAAAAGAGAAATAAACATTCGGCTTTTGCAAATGTTGGAATAAAAGGTGGGATAAGGACATTTGCATTTTTGATTTGTTTAGATTCTTTACTTTTATTTTCTCTAATTATTACCAGAGAGTTTAAACTTTTAAGATAAAGTTACAACCGAAGGTATTTCTTCCTACATCTGCAGGAGCCGAATGTTTGTTTTTCTCTTTTCTAAACAAGATTGGCAACTGTTTTAATAAGCGAGTTTTCTCAAAGAGAGTGCAAGCACAAGCCAAGCAGAAAAGATAAAAATAATAAGTGAGGGGAACCTTTGGCTCCGAGCCGTAGTTGCTTTTGCTTACTTTTCGTCAATACATGCTGGAACGAAGTGAGTAAATCCTGAAAGGTAAAAGTAAGAGAAGCGAAGAGGTTTACCTCTTCAAGAGAGTAGAAACTTGTATATATCATATACCACAAGATATTTGTTATGCTCAAACAGTTGTAAGCCTTTTTCGAAAAATAAAACAAACGCTCAGCTTCTATAGGGGTTGGAAAAGAGGGGATAAGGACATTTACATTTTTGATTTGTTTAGGCTTATAATTTCTATTTAGTAAATTTACAACTTATAGTTTGAACTTTTCTTCTTTCCAGACTTTGATGAAGCCGGAAATTAGATGTTTATTTTCGGTAACGCCCGAAACTGTTTGAGCGTTAAGAAGAGTGCTAAATGCACTCTTTAGCGAGTTTTGCAGGGCAGGAAATAAATATATAACTGTAGGGTAGCTTTGCCTTCATCAACTCGTCTGGTTGCTTTTTGTCTTACTTTTTACAATTAAAAAGTGAGAAAGCGAAGAACTTGTTCTTCAAGAGAATAAAAATTATTTTTATCAATTATAAATTATCATAAAGTATATTTCCAATCCAATTTATGATACAAAATATTTTTTACCATTGTTTTTGATAAGTTTGCTTTTTTGAAGTCATTAATAAATTTTTTATGACAAAAAAGAGTCATCATTTTTTTAACTCATTTAAGTCTAATTCTTCAATATATTTATTTCCCAAAATATTTTTCTTCTGATTAACTATCAAAAGGCAAACTTAGCTTTAGGCCATGATATCAATTGAGTTTACAACTCCTGCCCCTGAACCATCATTTTTCACAAAGATTCCATTGCTTTTTTGCACGGCAGTGGTTTCATTGATGGCAGTTTGATACTTAAATCCACTTTGAACATCTCCCAGATAAATGGCACCTACATTTTTATCAAGCAGTGAGACTAAAGAGTGTTGTCCTCTCTCATCAATACTCCATATTTTTAGTTTGTCAAAAACGGCATCATTTTCATCTATCCAGTTATTTCCATCGCTGTCATATTGTCTTAATTCTGCAAATCCATCGTTGGTATTTGGTCCAAACAGTTCACTGCCATTGTCAATTTTTCCATTTTCATTGTTATCCAAAGCCAGATATCCTGCTCCTTTCATAAGTTGAGGGATCATTTCGGTGCTTCCATCATTGTCCAAATCGAACATAAAATGCAGATTGCTTATGTTATCAAAAGCATTTACATCTTCATCATAGTTAATCACCAAAGGATCAATGGCTAGCTTTTGGTCTGTGAGTAATTTGGTATTTCGTGATTCGTGTAATTCTTTTGAAAAAGAGATATCGATATTAAAATTAAAGGTATTGTTCGGTGTTTTTATTGCAACTGATGAAGAAAAATCAATGGTCTGTTTTTGATGGTACTCTTCTTGGGTTTGAACGAGTGTCATTACTGTTTTTGTTTTTTGTTGGGGGTTATAAGGATTTGAAAAATCAGAAATAGATTGTTCTGATGTAGATGTTTGATTGGGATAGTGGAGTGCTTCTATTTTTGGGTCAAGTCGCAGTATCAGCATTTCAATCATAATTTTTTTGATGCGGTCTTCTAAACTGAGATGATCTTCATACTTATATATCGCACGATTATTTTGAATCATAATAGAATCAGAGGTTTCTATTTTTAAGCTGGATTGAACACTACTTTTCTCTGAATCATTATCTCCAGTAGAATTATTCGTAGAGACTATTGCAGAATGTTCATAGGTGGTTTTGTTTTGATAACTACTACTTATTGAATTTTCAAGAGATCTATTTTGTACTTGTTTAAGGGCAAAATCATTTTTAGAATAGAGTGAAACCTGTGAATTTTCTATAATCATTATTAATCCTTTAATCTAATTAAAAGAATTGTATCATTAAAAAAAATAATTGTCAATATTATTTTATTGAAAAAAAGTAAGAAAGAGGAAAGATTTACCTCTTCAAGAGAATAAAAATTATTTTTACTTGTTATAAATTATCTCAAAGTTTATTTCCAATACAATTCATAACAATATTTTAAAGAAATTAGGAGAAAAAATGAAAAAAATTATAAGTATGATCGTTCTTATGTTCTTATGTGGAACTACACTATTTGCAAGCCCTGCAAAAGAAGAGAGTGTTAGAGAGTTAATAGAGTTATCAGGTTCTAAAAATATAGGAAAAATGTTTATGAATCAACTATTGCCAAACCTAAAAAGACTTGCACCAGATGCACCTGAAGAGTTTTGGGATAAAATGACAAAAGAAATTGATATGGATAAAATGGTAGAGTTAACTATTCCTATTTATCAAAAATATTTAAATGAAGAAGATATCCAAGCTATAAATGAATTTTATAAAACAGAAGCTGGACAAAAACTAATAAAACAAACACCTCAAATAATGCAAGAATCAATGATAGCAGGTCAACAATGGGGTCGTGAAATTGCTCAAAAGATTGTAAAAGAACTTAAAGAAAAAGAATATATAAAACAAAATATGAAATAAACTATTTGTAAATAATATTCAAAATTTAAAACAAGGAAGGTAACTTTACCTTCCTCAACTCATCTACTTTTTTTCTTCTTTTCTATATAATATATAAAATTACACACATAGATAAACAAGGAATCATAAATGGAATTTCTAAAAGTTAAAAAAATATGGAATAAATCACCTCACAATGCATTTACTGATTTGATACGTTTTGGTGATTATCTTTATTGTACTTTTAGAGAAGCCAATGAACACATGTCTATGGATGGTAAACTTAGAGTCATAAGATCTAAAGATGGTAAAAGATGGTCTTCTGTTGCACTTTTAGGATTTGATGGTGGTGACGTTCGCGATGGTAAATTTTCAATTACACCTAAAAATGAACTTATGTTAAATGCTGGGGTGCGATTAGTTGAATCAATTGATGGTTTAAATACTCGTTCAATAACTTGGTTATCAAATGATGGCACAAAGTGGAGTGAAGTTTTTGCTTGCCCTACAGGTCTTGGAACTTGGCGATGGAGTACAACTTGGCATAAAAAGACAGCATATAGTATAGGATATACAGGGAAAGATAAACTAGGCTGTTTATATAGTACAAAAGATGGTAAAAAATGGAAAATAGTAAAAGATAAACTTTTCCCTACTAAAAACTCTTCTTGGAGTGAAAGCTCTCTAGTCTTTCTAGAAAATGGCGATTTATATGTACTTTTACGACGAGATTCTCAAAGTTATACATCAGTACTTGGATTTTCTAAGTTTCCTTATGAGGAATGGTCTTGGAGTGATTTAAATGTTCCTATTGGTGGACCTAAGATGATTTATATGGAAAAGCAAGATAAGTTTTTAGCTACAGTTCGTCTTTATGGAAATCAAAGTGCTAGAACATCTTTATGTTGGATTGACTATGAAAATGGAGAATTAAGAGAATCTTTAACTTTACCTTCAGGTGGTGATACAAGTTATGCAGGAATGGTATATGAAGAGGATATTTTGTGGATAAGTTATTACTCTTCACATGAGGGGAAAACATCTATTTATCTTGCTAAAGTTAGAATATAAAAGGCAATACTATGGACAAATTCTTACAAGCTGCAATTGAAGAAGCAAAAAAAGGTTTGGATGAGGGTGGAATACCTATTGGCTCAGTACTTGTTATTGATGATAAAATAGTAGGTCGTGGACATAATAGAAGAGTCCAAAATGGAAGCGCAGTTTTACATGCTGAGATGGATTGTTTAGAAAATGCAGGACGCATAAAGGCAAGTGATTATAAAAGAGCAACTTTGTATTCTACTTTATCACCTTGTGATATGTGTAGTGGAGCAGTTTTACTTTATGGAATATCAAAAGTTGTTATTGGTGAAAACAAAACATTTCAAGGACCTGAAGAGTATGTAAAATCAAGGAGAGTAGATGTAAAAGTTATGGATAATCAAGAGTGTATCAATTTAATGGAAACATTTATAAAAAATAATCCAGAACTTTGGAATGAAGATATTGGAGTATAAGTTATACCGAAATAGTATAACTACTTTCAAATATCTCATTTTCTAATAAAGTGATTATTCCTTTTTTGTTTTCAAGTTTTTTATTATGTCCTATAAAATCAGCAATACCATGCCAAGGCTCTATGCAGATAAATGGCGCACCGCTTTGTTTTGACCAAAGTCCAAGATAAGCAAAACCCTCAAATGACATCTTTATACTTTTATCATCTTTAGAGTTTTTAAAAGTGATTGTTTTGTTTTTTAGGTTTTGTATAACTAAGGCATCATCTTTAAAAAGCTCTTCATTTAAATGTAATTTATTATCTTCTAAATTAACTATCTCTTTTTTCTCAGATATACCATCTACAGTTAAAGGTAATCTTTCTAACTCTTTTGTATTTTCAAACTCTAAGTAATAATCACCTTTATTTCCTTTTTCCAAAGGCCAATTAAAAGCAGGGTGAGCACCTATTGAAAAATACATCTTTTTTTGAGATTTGTTTACTACTTTATATGATATTTTAAGAGAGTTATTTATTAATCTATAACTTAAATATAATTCAAAATTAAAAGGATAGATTTCAAGTGTTTCTTTTGAACTTGTAAGTTTAAAAGAAATGTAATCATTTTCTTTTGCAAAAACTTCAAATAATTTATCTCTAGCAAAACCATGTTGTCCCACTTTGTAAGTTTTATTGTTATAAATATATTCATTATCTATTAGTTTTCCAACAATAGGAAATAAAATAGGCGCATGACGATTCCAGTATTTTTTATCACCTTGCCAGAGATACTCAATAGAATCATTTCTTTTTTTTAGACTACAAAGTTCTGCACCAAAATCTTTTATTGAAACTTCTAAAATACTATTTGAAATCTTGTATTTCATGCTTTTTACCTTAGTGCTTTTTATAATGTGTAGATTCTATACTATTTCATATTAATAAGCAAATAATACTAATATTAATTATTAGTTTATCTTATTTTAATATAAATAATAATATTATAATTATTATTTAAGAAAAATATTAGAATAAAACTTAGGAGTTTATGGGTGTTTAAAAGTATTAGGGGAAAATTATTAGCACTGGTAATTTTACCAGTTCTATTAATAGTAATTATTACAACTATTGTAAGTATAAATTTAACTTATGATAATAGTGAAAAAATAATAGTAGAATTTGAAAAAAGTATACTCTATGAAAAGAAAGAACTTTTAAAAAATGAAGTTCTAACTGTATATACAATTATTGAAGCAATAATTGGAAATTCAAAAACTATTGATGAGGCAAAAAGAAAAGTTATAAGTGTGATATCTCAATCAAGATATTTAAACGGAAGTGGTTACTTTTTTGCATATGAAAAAAAAGGAGATGATTATGTGTTTGCATTTCATGGGACTAATCAAAAACTAAATGACACTATAACAGATATTACTAAACCTGATATAAAAGGGTTTCAATTTAGAAAAGAGTTAATTGATACTGCAAATGATGATAATAAATTTGTAGAATATTTTTATAAAAAACCAAATAGTGATGAAATTATAAAAAAACTCTCTTTTTCTAAATATGTTAAAGAGTTAAATTGGACTATTGTAACAGGAATATATGTTGATGATATAGAAAAAAATATTGCAAAAGAGAGAAAAAGAATAAATAGCGGTGTAAACTCTTTAATATATACTTTAATATCTATTATTACTGTGTTATTGATTGTTATTGTATTTGTTGTCTCTTTTATCTCTAAAGTAACTCTAATAAATCCATTGAATACATTTGAAGAGGGATTATTGTCGTTTTTATCTTTTCTAAATAAAGAGAAAAAAGATGTAAGTTTGATAGAAGTTACAACTAAAGATGAAATAGGTCTTATGACAAAAAGAATTAATGAAAATATAGTAAAAGTAAAACAGACAATAGAACAAGATGAAAAAGTTATTGAAGATGTTACAAAAGTAGTAAATGATGTTAGTTCTGGAATATTGACTAAAAAAGTAGAAGCAAAAACTACAAATGCAGTAATAAATGAATTAACTGAAGATTTAAACATCATGATTGGAAGTCTTTATAATACTATCAATCATACAATTGATGTTTTAAAATCATATGAGAGTAGAGACTTTACTAAGCAAACAACTATTTCATGTAAGGGTGAACTTTGTTCATTGACAAGTGGAGTGAATAAACTTGGACAAGAAATATCTATGATGCTAAAAACAAATCTTGAGAATTCAGAAGTATTAGATAAAAATGCAAATAATCTTACATCTAATATGAATAGACTAACTGTTAGTGCAAATGAACAAGCTGCAAGTTTAGAAGAGACAGCCGCAGCATTAGAAGAGATAACAGAGACTATGCGCGCAAATTCAAATAATATAAATGAACTATCTTCTAACTCTATATCACTAAGAGATGAAGTAAATAAAGGTAAAGAGTTATCTAAAAAAACAAGTAATTCAATGGAACAAATAAATGATAATGTAAATGCAATAACTGAATCTATTGCTATAATAGATCAAATAGCCTTTCAAACAAATATTTTATCACTTAATGCAGCAGTTGAAGCTGCAACCGCTGGAGAAGCAGGAAAAGGATTTGCAGTAGTTGCAGGAGAAGTGCGAAACTTGGCAACAAGAAGTGCAGAAGCAGCAAAAGAGATAAAAGCTTTAGTTGAAAGTGCGACAAAAAGTTCTAATGAAGGTAAAGATATAGTAAATATTATGTATGAGGGGTATGAAAAACTAAATGACAATATAATAAATACCACTTCTATTGTTGATACTGTTACAACAAATGCAAAAGAACAGATGATAGGAGTTGAACAAATAAACTCAGCAGTGGGACAATTAGATAAAACAACACAAGAAAATGCTGCAATTGCTTCTGAAATCAATGAAGTAGTAAAAAGTGTACACAGTATGGCTGATAAAGTCGTAGAAGAAGTACAAAAATCTAAATTTTAAAAAATAGTATGACTTTTTGTCATGCTATTTATCTAACAAAGTTATTTAATTATCAACTTCAAATAGAGCTTAAGTATAAATAATATAGAATACTCACCTTAAAAACAATTAAAAAGAGTAGAAATGATTATATATATACACGGTTTTGCCTCATCTGGACTTGGTGACAAAGCAGCACTTTTTAAAGAATATTTTGATGAAGAGTTAATCTCTCCATCACTTTCATATGTTCCCTCACTTGCTATTGATACCTTAGAACAACTTATTGAATCTTATCTTAGCTTAGAACAAGAGGTTTATTTAGTAGGCTCTTCTTTGGGTGGATATTATGCTATCTATTTAGCCAATAAATATAATTTAAAAGCAGTTTTAATTAATCCTGCCGTTCATGCATATGACACTTTAGATAAAATTGGAACAGCTACAAATTATTATGACTATTCAAGTTTTGAAGTTATAAAAGAGCATTTGACATATCTAAAATCAATAGAAGTAGCTGAAATAAATGAGCAATCAAATTTTATGGTATTACTTCAAGAAGATGATGAGGTTTTAGATTTCAATGATGCAGTTGAAAAATTACCAAAATCAGAGCTTATAATAGAGCAAGGTGGTAGTCATAGTTTTGATGAGGTTGAAAGATATTTTAGAAAAATAACTCTTTTCTTTAGATGAGTCCTTTAAAACTATTTTGTGATGGAAGTGTAAATCCCCAATCAAAAATAGGCTTTGGGGCTTATTTTATCTATGATGAGAATTTAAGTATACAAAATATAAGACTCAAAAAGTTTGAAAATACCTCTTCTACAAAGTTAGAATTAGAAGTTTTCCTTTGGGCTTTAGAAGATGAAAAAACCATAAGTAATGATATAATTATTTATACTGATTGCCAAAATATTTTAGGCTTAGAAAATAGAAGAGAAAAGCTAGAAGGAAACTTTTATAAAAGTAGTACTGGAAAAGAGATAAAAAATAAAGAGCTTTATAAAAAGTTTTTTGAAATATGTGATAAAACACATTGTAAATTTGTAAAAGTAAAAGGTCATAAGAGTTCAAGTCAAAAAGATGACATCGATAGACTTTTTAACTTGGTTGATAAAGCTTCACGAAAAGCTTTGAGAGAGTTTTTATCCTAGGAGATATTTATATGGAAATTTTTTCTAATATTATAATTGCACTGTTTATTTATATTTTGGGTATTACAAGTCCTGGACCTAGCAATCTTGCTATTGCTCAAACTTCAATATATGCAGGAAGAAAAGCAGGGGTTTATTTTGCTCTTGGAGTAACTATTGGTTCTTTTTTTTGGGGAATTTGTGCAGCTTCTGGTTTACAACCACTTCTCAATAAATATTCTGATATTTTGTATATTTTAAAAATCTTAGGTGGTTTATATTTTCTTTATTTGGCATATAACTCTTTTAAAATGCTTACAAAAAAAGAGTATAAAAAAGTTGAAATAAAAGAGTCTAAAAATTCTTATAAAAAATATTTTTTCTCAGGCATAATGATGCATTTGCTAAATCCAAAAGCGATTGCAGTATGGATTGCAATTATTGCAATAGCCTTGCCAAATGAACAAAATAGTATGTCAATATATTTCCCTGTAATACTTTGTTTACCTTTTGGAATAGTGATATTTATAGCTTACGCTTTTATGTTTTCTAACCAAAGAGTAGTTAATAAGTATTTTGATTTTAAAAAGTATATTGATAGTTTTGTAGGAGTTACTTTTTCATTGGTAGGATTTAAACTTCTTTTTGATGCCAATAAATAAAATAGGTGCTAAGAAATCTTTTAGCACCTAATTTAAAAGTATTATTTACCTGTTTTTATTTTTTGTAAATCAAGTCCAAATGCTTTGAAGTTTGATTCAACTGAGTGTTTTTCTTCATGTACTTTTGAATTATAATGTCCCATTTCTTCTTTTGGAAGTAAATGGTCTTTTAAATCAAAACTAGCTCTTGGTTGTGCATCAACAAAAAGTGCTACATCAGCAGCTTCTTGATCGCTTAATGTTCCACCTTGACCTAATGGCATATTTTCTTTAATCCAAGCTGGAGCTTTGTTAAGTTTACTCATACCAGCACCTGTATTATAAGATAGCCATTTACCATTTTTATCTTGTCCCCATAATGGAGGAAACACTGCAACACCTTCACCATTCATACCATGACATGATGCACATTTTGTTTCAAATATTTTTTTACCAGCTAAGTAGTTTTCATGAGTAGCTTTTTTTTGAATAGCTGCGAATTTTTTTTGTTCAGTTGCCCATCTTTTACTTGTAAGTACACTACATGGTCTATTTTCATCCATGTTGATTTCAAAACCAGTAGAAAGCCATGTAATATAAGCAGCCATAGCAACAGATGCTTCTGTATCAATAATTGGTCTTTTACCATCCATACTTCTCATATAACAGTTATTGATTCTGTCTTGTAGAGTTTGTACTGTTTTTTCTCTTTTTGAAAATGCAGGGAAAGATGCAGCTGTTCCTCTAAATGTTCCAATAGTAGTCATAGTCCCAGGTTTTCCGTCATTACCTATTAAGTGACAACTTTTACATTGTAGATTATTTCCTACTAAGTCTTTTGTTAGAGGGTGAGTATTAGTTTCGTTCATAATAGCTTCACCTAATTTTACCATTCTTCCCAATTCTCCATTTGGGTAATTTTTAGGTACTTCTGGTGTTTGTGCAAAAGCGATTAAGCTAAAAGCAATTAATAAAAGTAATTTTTTCATATTGTCTCCTTATTCTTTAGAGATATTATAACAATTGAATGTAAGTATAAAGTTTGTTTTTAAATATATATATTAAGGAAAGGTTAATATTTAAAGAAATATGTAAAAGTACTACCTTCTTCTAGTTTTGATATTACTTCTATTTTTATATCATTTTCTTCACAAATGTTTTTTACAATATTTAATCCAATACCAAAGCCACCTTTTATAGTGTCTTCCCTATAGTATCTATTGAATATTGTAGAAGTATCAATTATCCCTTTTCCAAAGTCTTGAATACAAAGTATGATTTGAGCTTCTTTTTTTAGTTTTATAATTATTCTTTTGTTTTCTTTAGAGTATTTAATTGCATTTGAAAGGGTGTTGTCTATTATTCTTTGTATTTGAGCACGATTTATAAAGATAAATAAATTATCTTCTATATCTAAATCAAAAGTGATATTTTTTGATTTTGCTAAACTTTCAAATAATTCAACTCTTTGTTTTAAAAACAAAGATAAATCTAACTCTTCTTTTGTAAAAGTTATTCTTTTATTTTTTATTAGATATTCTATATCCTCATATACAAAAAGAAGGTTTTTTAGCCCATTTAAACAGCGCGATATCTCCTTTGAGTCTTTTTGTTTTTCTTGAAGCATTTCAAGATTTATTTGTATTACTCCAAGGGGTGTTTTTAGTTCATGCATTGCATCATTAAAAAAAGCGTCAAGATAGTCATTTGCTTTTTTATATGGAGTAATGCTTTGTTTTAAAATTAAAAACAAAGAGATAAAAATAAATACACCAAGAATAAGAGTTAAAAGTGACATTTTTATATAAATTTCTTCATAAGTAAATACTTTTGTTACTATAAGATAGTTTGCATTTAGTCTATTTGGGCTTAGTGATACTTTTTTTATAAGTTGATGTGGTTTATTTATATCAAGTCGTTTATTTGTTGTAGAGTAGATTAATTGGTTATTTTTATTAAATAAAAAGCTATCAAAACTAAAAGATTTTGGAAAGTTAAAAATATCGCTTTTAGAATCAGAAAAGTCACTTATACTTCTTTGTATATTTGAAGTATGTATGTTTAAGAGTTTATCTTGATTGTATTTATAACTTTCAAGTTCACTTTGTGTATAAAAATATGCAGGTATACAAATAAGAATAATAATCAAAAAAGAGTAACCAAGGGCTAGTTTTAAAATATAATTCTTTGTATTAATCTCTAACAATCTTATATCCTAGTCCTCTTTGATTTAAAATAAATGTTTTAGAGGTTTTTGCTCTTATATTTTTTATGCATACTCGAATATCAGATTCATTTATATATTTATTATCCCAAACCTCTTCTCTTAGGGTGTCAAAGGTTACAAATTGGCTCTTATGAGTTAAAAGAGAAAAAATCACTTCATGCTCTTTTTTTGTCAAGTTTATGACTTCTGTTTTTCTTAGAAGTTCCATTTTATTAGTATTATAATAAAACTCTTCAGCAAGTTTGAGAATATTTTCATTAGCATTAAAATAGACTGATTTTATTACTTGCTCAACTCTATATTTTAACTCTTTTAATGAAAAAGGTTTTTTTATATAATCATTGCATCCTAGTTCATAACCCATACTTAGATTATTTATATCAGTTAATGAAGTGATAAAAATCACTGGAATGTTTTTTTCATCTTTTTTTAAAGTTCTAACTAAATCATAACCACTTATATTAGGAACTTTTATATCTAAAATCAAAAGGTGATAATTTTTTTCATAAATTGCATTTAGTGCTTCTTCTCCATTTTCAAAATCATCTACTTTATAATCAAGTGATTCTAAATACTCTTTGATACTTATTTTATAATCAAAATCATCTTCTAATAAAAGTATATTCATTGAATTATTACCTTACTATTTGTATTGATATATCTGTTTTCATAATTATTATTTAATTGAAGCTTTGAACTATTTTTTAATGAAATAATAAAATACCCAAGCTTTTCTCTATTGAGTGAATAATAGGTAAAATAGCTAAAAGCATTATCATCATCTGTAAAATATCCATAATCTTCTAGTGTATTTGTATTAAAATTTGTATTAAGTGTTTTTTTATTTACTAAAGTAAATTCACCAATTTTTGGATTATTTTTTAGTGTTGTTGCGATATTTAGATATTTATTATTTAGTAAAATATCTAGGCTATAGCCTTTGTCTTTTAACTCTTTTTCTAAATAATCAAAACCAATAATTACTTCAATAGAACCTATAAATTTGCCATCTCTTGGTATAGGAGAAATAGCTTTAATATTTAATCTTTTACCTAATTCAATAGAGACTAAAGGTTTATTTTCTTTTTTTACTTTGACTAAACCTTCTCTAAAAGATGATAATGGAATATCTTTTTTTGAAAAATCCCAACTTCTAAGATAGGTATTTAACTCTTTTGTATGAATTTGTACTTCAAAAAGACTATTTTGAAGTTTTTTAAGTCCATTTATTTTTTTATTTACTATATCAAAGGCTTTTTTTCGGTTATTGATTTCATAGGCATTTATAAGCTCTTCATCTTGTGAAAGTAAAATTGATAAAGAAAGGGCATATCTTTTTTCTTCTTCTAATAAATTTTTAGTTATTGCTAAAGAATTTTCAAGATTTGATATTAGTTTTTTTTGATTATTGATATTTAGCAAGATATAAAAGATAAAAGATACTAAAACTAAAGCAAGCAAGGATATAAAAAGAAAATACTTGTTTGACTTTGATTTTAATATATCCAAGGTATTTCCTTTTTATTATGATTTATTCTGAAATATATATTTCATCCAATAATGAATCTACAAAATTATCAGGAGAGAACTCAACTAAATCATTCATTGTTTCACCAACACCAATATAAAAAATTGGAAGTTCTAGTCTATTTGATATAGAAAATAGCGCTCCACCTTTTGCTGTTCCATCAAGTTTTGTTACAATAATACCATCAACTCCAACCATTTCATTGAAAGCTTTTGCTTGCTCAATTGCAGTATTACCTTGTGTTCCATCAAGAATCATAAGCTTTTGGTGCGGAGCTCCTTCTTTTGCTTTGTTACAAACTTTTACTATCTTTTTTAACTCATTTGATAGGTTTGTTTGAGTTTGTAATCTTCCTGCTGTATCAATTATAACATTATCAATATTTTTAGCAACGGCAGAAGAGATAGTATCATATGCAACTGCACTTGGATCATGTCCTTGTTTTGTTTTTATAATAGGAACTTCTAATTTATCAGCCCAAATAGATAGTTGCTCAATAGCAGCTGCTCTAAAAGTATCTCCAGCTCCTAAAATAACTGACTTATTGTCTTTTTTGTATAAATTTGCAAGTTTTGCAATGGTTGTCGTTTTACCTGCACCATTAACTCCAATTATTAGTTGAACAAAAGGAGAGGGTAGATTTTCCATATTAACATCAGGCGCATGTTCGAAAAGCATAACAAGTCTATGTCTTAGTTGCTTTCTATTTATCATCTCAGGAAGTCCATCCATAGCTTTTTCGATAATAGAATAATCCATATCAGCTTCAATAAGCAACTCTTCTATATCTTCAAAAGAGATTTTCTCTTTTTTTTGAGGAACTACTGATTTTATATTTTCAAATGTTTTTGATAAGGCAGAAGAAAAGAAACTTTTATTCTCTTCTTTCTCTTCAATTGTTTCCTCTTTTTTATCTTTTTTAAAAAAACTAAACATCTATTTTATTGCCTTTTGGATATCAACATCTATCATCTCTTCTGGAACTATTCCCACATAAGTTTGAACAAGCTTTCCTTTTTTGTCATATAAAAACATAGTTGGAATTGCTTTTACTCCACCAACTGCATCTGCAAATGTTGCATTTTGTTTTGAATTTGTTACAACATAATTAATATTGTACTCATTTACGAAATCTTTTACTTCATTATTTGGTTTATTATCTTCTAATAAAACAGAAACTATTTCAAAATCATTTTTGTATTTATCTTTTAGATGAATCAAATTTGGAATTTCAGCTTTGCAAGGCATACACCAAGTTGCAAAAAAGTTCACAAGTACGGCTTTTCCATTGTATTCTTGGAAAGCAAAGCCATCATCTAGCTTTTTTATATTGAGTGTTTGAGCATCTGTAGTAGTAAGTCTGAAATCTTTTACTTCTACATTTTGCACTTTTTTATCATTTTTTGAATTATCTGAGCCACACGCTGCAAAAAATATTGTTATAAAAAATGTTAAAAATGCTATTTTTTTAAACTGCATTTTAATTCCTTTTGGTAAAATATTTGAAGCTAAGAATTTTAGCTAACTAAGGCTTAAATATGTTAGAAAATCACAAGAGTGATTTTAGAAAATCGTGTATTAAAAAATTAAAATTTGTTAGTAGATTTACAAAGTGTTATAAAGATAAAAAAATAGTAGATGAAATATATAAAACTATTTGTGAATTAAAAAAAAAGAATGTTTTATTATATATTCCCCTTGACTTAGAAGTGGATATATATCCTTTGATAAAAAGATTAAGAAGAGAAAAAAAAGTTCAAGTTTTTGTACCATATATGGAAGGGCTTAGTTTTAAAGTAGTCAAATACAGACTGCCTTTAAAAACTAAAAAATTTGGTATAAAAGAACCTAATAATTCTTTTGCTAATGTTAAAATAGATTTAGCAATAGTTCCTGTTGTGGGGATTGATGGACTAAATAAAAGAATTGGTTTTGGAAAAGGTATGTATGATAGGTTTTTTTATAAACTAAAATATAAACCAACAATACTTTTTACTCAAAGAAAACTTTGTAAGACTTCAAAAATTTTAAGTAATAACTACGATATTCAAGCTGATATAATAATTTCTAGTAAAAGATAAAAGGTCATAATATGGATATGTTACTTATAGAAGGATTTGTAGTTGCTATTCTTGCTTCAGCAATTACATTTTTCGTGATTAAAAAGATAAATAAAGCAAAAATCGATATTTATATTGAACAAGCAAAAGCAAAAGCCAATGTCATAGAGCATGAGGCTGAAGTTATCTTAAAAGACGCCCAATTAAAGGCAAAGAGGGATTATGAAAGGGAATTTAAAAGTGCAAAAAGAGAATATGATGAGATGTTCTGTAAAATCGAAAGAAAAGAAAAAGAGTTAAATCATCATCTAGAATCAGAACTTCAAGCTATCAAAAAAGAAAAAGAAGAAATTGTTGAAAATAATAAAAAAATTGCTTCTTTAAAAGAAGGATTGAAAAGACAAAGTAAAACTTATGAAGAAAATATTTTAAAAACTTTAAAAATTTTAGAAAATGCATCTGGATTAACTGTTGAAGAAGCAAGAGAATTGATGCTTGAAAAAGTAGAAGAAGATTCTAGGGCAAAAATAGCTTCACTGTTTAGAAAAAAATATAAAATAGCAGAAGATAACGCTAAAAAAGAGATAAATAATATGCTTTCTCATGCAGTAACCAGATATGCAGGGGAATTTGCAGCTGAAAGACTTATAAACAATATTCCAATAAATGACGAAGAAACAAAAGGGAAAATTATTGGTAAAGAAGGAAGAAATATAAAAGCACTAGAGATGCTTTTAGGTGTTGATATTATTATTGATGATACTCCAAATACTATTACTATCTCATCTTTTAACCTTTATAGACGGGCAGTTGCTACAAGGACTATTGAAGAGTTGTTGGAAGATGGAAGAATTCAACCAGCTCGAATAGAAGAAATTTACAATAAAGTAAAAACTGAATTTGACAAAAATATGTTAAAAGAGGGTGAAGATGTTGTAATGGAGTTAGGAATTAAGTCTATGCATCCTGAACTTACTATTTTAGTAGGAAGATTGAGATATAGAGCTTCTTATGGTCAAAATGCTCTTAAACACACTCTAGAAGTTGCACATCTTGCAGGATTATTAGCTTCACAAATGGGCGGAGATGCTATTTTAGCTAGAAGAGCAGGGCTTTTACATGATATTGGTAAAGCCTTGACCCATGATTTACCAGGATCCCATGTGGATTTAGGTGCAGAAATGTGTAGAAGATATGATGAACCAGCAACGGTGATTAATTCTATTTATGCTCACCATGGACATGAAGAACCTATAAATGTAGAAAGTGCTGCTGTCTGTGCTGCCGATGCTCTAAGTGCGGCAAGACCAGGAGCTAGAAGAGAAGTACTTGAAAGCTTCCTAAAAAGAGTAGAAGAAGTAGAAAATATCTCAACATCTAAAAAAGGTGTTATTAATGCCTTTGCAATTAATGCAGGAAGAGAAGTAAGAGTAATAGTAAAAGCTGAACTTGTAAATGATGACGAAGCTATATTGCTAGCAAGTGAAATAGCAGAAGAGATTGAACAAAAAGTTCAATATCCAGGTGAGATAAAAGTAAATGTAATTAGAGAGATAAGAGCAGAATCTTACGCTAGATAATAAATGAAGTTAACTTCATTTATTAGTTTATAAAAGATGATATTATTTTTATATCACTTTTTTCCAACTCAAAAGAAAAAATATCCAAATCTTCTTTCATATGTTCTTGTGATGTTGTTCCATTTAGAGGAGTAACGCCTATTTGTGTTAAAAATCTATAAAAAATCTGCGCTTGAGTTTTTTTGTATTTTCTTGCTAAATTTATAACTTCTTCTGAGCCTAAAATATGAGGGTTGGCACTTAGTGTCCAAAATCCAAGATAAGTGATATTGTTTTCTTTACAAAACTCTCTTATGTCTTTATCATAATCACTATCTTTGTAAAATCTATTTTGAAGTATTGTTGGCTTTGTCTTTGCTTCTTTATATAAAGCTTTTAAAACTCTTATATCATAACAATTGCTTATACCGATATTTTTAGTTTTGCCTTCTTCATAAAAGCCCTCAAAAATCTTCCAAACTTTCATCAAATGAATAAAAGGAAAAATAGGTGAGTGTAGAATATAAGAGTCAAGATATGTTGTTTGAAGATTTTTAAGACTTACTTCAAATGAGTCTAAAACTTGTTTTTCTAAAGAATCTTCTGGATTATAAGGAATATTATTTAAATCTTGTCCATCTTTTGGGGTAAATTTTGTTTCTAAAAATATCTCTTCTCTTTTAAAACCTTCTTTATAAAGGTTTTGCAAAGCATCACCAATGCCTTTTTCATTATAGTGTCTAGGTTGACAAGCTGTATCTATAGCTCTAAATCCACTTTTTACAGCAAGTTCAACTAATCTTGCTGTTTCATTTTTTTTCCAGGCAGTTCCATATATAAGTTTTGGTATATTCATGGTAAATCCAATATTTTTATTTAATTATAACAAAAATATATTTTATGGGAATTATTTTAATTGTGACTTTTTATTCTTTGTAAAAACTCCAATTGATTATGTGATTGATTGTTAGCAACATTATTATGAGAAGTCTCTGCTTCTTCCTCTATACTGTTATTTAATTTTGCTTCTTTTAGGGCATCTTCTGCTTTAAATACAGATTCTCCTGCCATATTACTTTTAAATTTTGATATTTTTTCTTGGAGTTCTTCTATCATTTTAGTAAGTTCATTTTTATCATAATTCTTATCTTTTAACTTATCTTTAATTCTCTCAAGCAAGGTTTCAAATGCTTTTACTTCCTCAGGTGATATACCTGTTCTTAGTATTGATTTTATTTCTTCAATAATTTTGTCACTATCTTTTTTTTGTAATTGTGTGCTAAACTCTTTTACATCTTTTTGTGCTTTTTCAATTCTAGTGTTAATATCCTCAATTGATGGTTTTTCATTCATCTCTTTTACATCTTCAGCTTTTGTGATTGATTGTCCTGTAAGTTTTAGTTTAAATTCCCTAATTCTTCTCTCTATTTCCTCCATCATATCATTCAATTCTTCTTTTGTAAGATTTTTTTCTTTCATTTCCTTTTTAATCTCTTTAATCATATCTTCTAACATTTTTATTTCATCTTTAGTCATACCTGTTTGCATAACTGATTTAATATCTTCAACAAGTTTTTTCATATTTGCTAATATTTCTTCATCTGTTCGCGTGTTAGCCTTATCTGCTTTGTTTTGTTCTTTGTCTAAAGTAGTTTGAAAATCACTTGTGTCTTGTTTTTCATTTTTGTATTTACTTTTATCTTGAGAATAAGTATCTACCGAGTTTTGTGCAACTAAATTACTTTCAGTCTCTCTTGCATAAATAAACATAATCAATCCTTTACAAATGTATACATATATTTTACATCACAAAAAGAAATTTAAATATATCAAAGGAATAATAAAATAGTTAAATTAATATAATTTAAACTAATTTAAAGCATTGAAAATAATTATATATATTATTTAATAAAATAATCTCTATCCAAATCAAACCCTCAACAATATTTAACTATAATTACAAAAAATTAGTAGAAGAGTAATGAAAAAAAATATATTAACAACACAAATTATTGCGGGAAAATACAAAGGAAAAAAGATAGAGCTTCCTTCTTTAGATGTAACAAGAAGTTCAAAAGCAAGAGTTAAAGAGTCATTTTTTAATGTTCTTCAATTTGATATTATCGATAAAGTATTTATAGAAGCTTTTGCAGGTAGTGGAAGCATTGGTTTAGAAGCAGTTTCAAGGGATGTAAAAAAGTCTTATTTTATAGAATTAAATAAAAGTTCATATAATATCTTAGTAAACAACTGTAAATCTATAGATATAAATAAGTGTCAAACAATGTTGGGTGATACTTTTGTGCAATTACCAAGTATATTAAATTCACTAAAAAACTCTAGTGATGAGTTGATTGTTTATATTGATCCTCCTTTTGATTATAGAGATGGTATGGAAGATATTTATGAAAAATCATTTGACTTAGTAAAAGAGATTGAAAATGACAATATTCTAATGATATGTTTTGAACATGTTTCAACTGTAGAAGTTCCAGATGTATTAGGTAAATTTGAAAAATGCAAGTCTAAAAAGTTTGGTAAAACTACACTTACATACTTTAGGCTAGCTTAGTATGAATAAAGTGGCATTTTATATTTTAGCTTTTTTTGTAGCTATTATTTTTTTTATGCCACTTTTTTATACTGTGTCTGCTTATGAATTAAATCCAAGTAAAATATTACAAGCTCCTAGTTTATCCCATATAATGGGAACAGATAGATTAGGAAGAGATATATTTGCAAGAATATTAAATGGTGGTCAAACTTCTTTGATTATTGGGTTTTTAAGTGCTGCCATATCTTCTATCTTTGGTCTTTTTATTGGTATAAATGCTGGATATTTAAAGGGTAAGGTTGATAAAACTATTACCATAATTATTGATTTATTTTTGACATTTCCTACATTTTTCTTATTACTTGCTTTAGTATCTTATATCCAAGCTTCATCAATCATCTTGATAATAGTGATTTCAATAACTGGTTGGATGGGAATGGCAAGAATGATAAGAAGTGAAAGCTTTTCTATTGGTACAAAACCTTATATAAAGGTTCTAAATCTTGCCAATGTAAGTAGCCTTAAAATCATATTCAAATATTTCACACCACTTTTAGCACCTATTTTTCTTATTTCATTTACTTTTGGAGTAGGTGGGGCTATTTTAGCTGAGTCTGGATTGTCATTTTTGGGACTTGGTGTTAATTCTCCTGAAATGTCTTGGGGAAGTTTGTTAAGTGATGGAAAAGCTGTGCTTGATATTGCTTGGTGGGTAAGTTTTTTCCCTGGTTTGATGATATTTATAGTTACTTTTTGTTTGATGCAAATAAGTGATTTCTTACAAAGTAAAATAAATACAAAAGAGATACAAAAAGGATAAATTATATTAGAAGTTTTACTTTTAGCATTTGCATTGGCTATGGATGCATTTGCTGTTTCTATAGGTCTTGGAGTAAAGAAAAAAGAGTTTGACAAAGTCTTAGCTTTTAAAGCTGCCTTGTTTTTTGGGTTTTTTCAAGCTTTGATGCCTTTAATTGGTCATTTGGCTAGCTTAGGAGTAGGTACTTTAATAGAGTCGATTGATCATTGGGTCGCATTTTTACTTTTAAGTTTGATTGGTGGGAAAATGCTTTATGAAAGTTTTGGTGAAAATACAGAAGATGAGATAAGCCTTATCACAAATAAAGTCTTATTTATATTAGCTATTGCTACAAGTATTGATGCTATGGCTGCTGGATTTACTTTAAACTTACTAGATATTAACCCTTATATCTCTATGCTTATTATTGGGCTTGTTACATTTGTATTTAGTTTTATTGGTGTATTTATTGGTTCAAAAGGTGGAAGCTTTTTGGAAGACAAGGCTGAAAAACTAGGAGGTGTTGTATTGATTTGTATTGGACTTAAAATACTTTTAGAACATCTTTATTCTTAATATTTAACTATTTAAAATAAAATTTAACACGGAGAAAAATTTGAATAAATTAAAAAACAGTATATTATTTTTAGCATTTTTGCCAATTATACTGCTTGCAGATAATAAGGCAAATGCCGAGCTTTTTGGGGCTTGGACTTTAATCCCACCAGTTGTCGCTATTTTGTTAGCCTTTATAACTAGAAATGTAATATTTTCTTTATTTATAGGAATATTTAGTGGAACATTTTTAGTAAATATTGTAAATGGTGATATTTTTGCTGCTTTTGTTGGCGGTTTTATGGATATGGTTAGTAAAATGATTGGTTCAATGGCAGATTCATGGAATGCAGGTATTATTTTACAAGTTCTAACTATCGGTGGTTTGATTGCAGTTATTACTAAAATGGGTGGACCAAGAGCTATAGCAAAAGCTCTTGCAAAAAAGGCAAAAACTCCTGCAAGTGCACAAATTTACACTTGGGTGATGGGATTTTTTATCTTTTTTGATGATTATGCAAACTCACTAATTATCGGTCCTATTATGAGACCAGTTACAGATAGATTAAAAATAGCAAGGGAAAAATTAGCTTTTATTATAGATGCAACAGCTGCACCAATAGCTGGTATTGCTCTTATTTCTACTTGGATTGGATATGAAATCTCTTTGATAAAAGATGCTTATGCAACAATAGGGCAAGTTGATATAAATGCTTACTCAATCTTTGTGGATACGATTGCTTATAGATTTTATAATATTTTTATGTTGGCATTTGTATTTTTTACAGCATACTTTTTAAGAGAATTTGGTCCTATGCATAAAGCAGCTCTTAGAGCTGCAAGTACAGGAAAAGTATCAAGACATATAAGACATGAAGAAGAACATTTAAATCAAGAGTCTTCAACTATGGCTCCTAAAAAAAATGTAGAATATTCTATTTGGAATGCAATTATTCCAATTTCAGTTTTGATTGTAGTTTCATTTTTAGGATTTTATTTTAATGGTTTACATTCACTAGAAGGTGAGGCTTTAAAAGCAGTACAATCAGATCCTTATTCATTTGCTTCAATTAGAGATTGTTTTGGTGGAGCTGATGCTTCTATTGTATTATTTGAAGCTGCTTTATTTGCTTCAATTGTAGCTATAGCAATGGGAATGCAACAAAAAATATTTGACCTAAATGAAGCTTTAGAAACTTGGGTTCATGGGGTAAAAGCATTAGTGATTACTGCTGTTATTTTGATACTTGCTTGGTCTATTTCTGCTGTTATAAAAGAGTTAGGTACTTCTATTTATTTAGTATCAATCTTATCACACGATACGCCCCAATTTATTTTGCCATCTGCAATTTTTATTTTTGGTTCTTTAATCTCTTTTTCTACAGGTACTTCTTATGGGACAATGGGGATTTTGATGCCACTTACTATTCCTTTAGCAAATGCCATTGGAATAAATTATGGACTAGATACTAATGCTTTAAATGAGTATATTATTTTAAATATTGGAGCTGTTTTGACAGGTGCTATTTTTGGAGATCATTGTTCTCCTATTTCTGATACTTCTATTCTTTCATCTATGGGGTCAAGTTGTGATCATATGGACCATATCTCTACTCAACTACCTTATGCTGTATTTGTAGGTGTTGTTTCTGTAGTATTTGGATATATCCCAGCAGCTCTTGGAATTTCAGTCTCTTATTTGATTCCTATAGCTTTAGTAGTCTTATCCTTGACTGTAAGGTTTTATGGGAAAACATATTTGCCTAAAGAGGCATAAAAAAGAGAAGTATTACTTCTCTTTTAAATTTTATTTAATAGCATATCTAATAATTTAGTACTAAGTATTCTTTTTGCAAAACCTAGAATATAAGTTGCTTTTGTAACATAATATCTAGGTTTTGGATTTTTACTTTTCATGATTTTTAAAACAACCTTTGCCACACTTGAAGGTGGTAGATTAAATAAACCTCCATCATCCTTGCTCTCTAGTCTAGTTTTTAACTCTTTTTCATAAGTTTTTCTATGAAAACTATCTTTTATATTGATATTCTCATTAAACTTTTTAAGTGAGTTTTCCCTAAATTTACTAGTTACTGGACCTGTGTTTATAGTACTTATAAAGATATTATCATTTATAACTTCTTGTCTTAAGGTATCAGCAATACCTTCTATTGCATATTTGCTTGCATTATAAGCACCTCTAAATTTCAAAGAGATGATTCCTAGAACTGAACTGTGTTGAATAATCTTTCCATAACCTTGATTTCTAAATATTCTCATAACTTGAAGTGTAACTTCATGTAGACCAAAAAAGTTAGTTTCAAATTGTTCTTTAAGAGTATCTGTTGATACATCTTCTATCGCTCCTGGTTGTCCATATCCTGCATTATTGAAAACTGCATCTAAGTTTTTGTCTAGTTTTAAGATCTTTTCTAAAACTTCTGCTATCTCTGCTTGGTTTGTGACATCTAGTTTGTAAGCTATGAAATCCAACTCTTGCAACATAAGCACATCTTCTTTTTTTCGTGCAGTTGCATATACTTTATATTCATTGTTTTTTAAAAGTTTTGCTGTTTCTAATCCTATTCCAGAAGAACAGCCTGTTATTAATATATTTGCCATTTTTAACCTAATATTTTTTCTAAGATGCTATTATATCGAAAAAGATTTTACTTCCAAAGATGCCTATGAACAAAAAAGATATAGAACTCAAAAACCTATTAGATATAGAAGTTGCCAATAGAAACAATGACTGTGAATTGACACTAGAGCGACCAGACCCACTATTTATAGCAAAAAGACATAATGACGAATATATCTCACTTATTTGTGCACTATTTGCCTATGGAAAAGCATCTTTGATAATAAAGTTTTTAGATAGTTTGGATTTTTCACTTTTGAATAAAGATGAACAGAGTATTAGAAAAAGTTTTGAAAAACACTATTATAGATTTCAAAATAGCAAAGATATCCAAGAGTTTTTCATAGCCTTATCAAGACTAAAAAAACAAACAACACTAAATGAACTATTTGTGGAGAAATACAAAATAAATAATAATGTCTGTGAAGGAATAGATAACATAATAAGTAAAATAAATGAAATAAATCCACACACATCCCAAGGCTACAAATTCCTACTTGGGTCAAACTTTAAAAGAGATAAACAAAACAATATAAAACAAGTAGGAAATGCAGCATACAAAAGATGGTTTATGTATTTAAGATGGATGGTTCGAAAAGATAATTTAGATATGGGATTATGGAGCGGTGTATCAAGTGAAGACTTACTAATGCCACTAGATACTCATACTTTCAATGTATCAAATAAACTTGGACTTATAAGTAGGAATAATTGCGATTTATACGCTTCATATTTACTAACTAAAAAACTAAAACAGTTTGATAAAAATGACCCTATAAAGTATGACTTTGCGCTTTATAGAATTGGTCAAGAGAAGTTGATAGAATCTAATAAGTAGGTAATATAACTAATCACAACTGAAATTTATACTATATATCAGGGGTATTTGTTTTTAAAATATAACCTACACCTTTTATAGTTTGAATATCTAAATCTGGTACTTTCTTTCTTAGTCTAAAAAGTAATTGTCTTCTATTTTCATCATAAGTTGCATTGTCATGCCATAATGTTAAATCAACATATTCATTGGATATTACAGAGTTTTTATTTTGTATTAGCATATATAAAAATTGCTCTTCTTTTTTTGTTAGAGTTATCTCTTTATTATTTTTCAATAAAACTTTATTTTGTACATCGTAAACATATTCATTATCAAGTTTAATTGCTTCAATTTTATTATTGAGCCCAAAACGAAGAGAAGCTAGTTTTACTTCTCTAAGAAGATGAGCATCTAAATATGGTTTTACAATGTATCCTGTAAAGTTGACGCTAGAAGCTTCAGAGAGTGTATTATCATCGTGGTATGATGTTAAAAATATAACTGGAACATTGAAGTTTTTTTGGATAAGTTTTGCAGTTTCAATTCCATTTAGTTCCCCTTTGATATTGATATCTGCGATGATAATATCAACATGCTCTTTAAACATTGCCTCTAAAGCATTTTCACTTCTACTTGCAATAGCAACTACATGATATCCTGCCCATTCTAATGTTCTTTTCATCTTTTGTGCAGTTAAAGTTGTATCTTCTATGATTAATATGTTAATTTTTTTCATGTAAGTATTTTAACACTTCTGCGTTATATTTATCGTTATATTGTAAAAACATTACTTTTTTTATGTTAAACTTTTGAAAAAAAGAGTCTTATGCGTTATCTAATTATTTTATTAGTTTTTTTATATATAAATTTACAAGCAACTATTCTTGTTAATACACAAGCAACTATAGAGCTATTACCCCACTCCAAAA
The DNA here is from genome assembly GCF_004116465.1 of Arcobacter sp. F2176. Classification (NCBI taxonomy): domain Bacteria; kingdom Pseudomonadati; phylum Campylobacterota; class Epsilonproteobacteria; order Campylobacterales; family Arcobacteraceae; genus Arcobacter; species Arcobacter sp. F2176. Next base: position 24,640 of record NZ_PDJV01000018.1, on the reverse strand, counting down.
TATACCATGATATGGGTAATCATGAGACCATAAATACTATTTTAAAAAATGATGATAAATTTATTACAACCAATAAAAAAGCTATTGATTATTGTAATTTAGTTCCTGAAGGTGTATGGATAAAATTTGAACTTCAAAACCCAACAAATAAAGCTATACAAAAGATTCTAAAAATAGATAATTTCTCTATAGAAAGAATTGATTTATATGAAGTTTCAAATAACAAAGTATTATCAACGAAAACAACAGGCATTTACTATCTTGAAAAATTCCATGGTCTTGTTACACTTAATATCCCAATTGCTATCAAGGCAAATAGTTATGAGATGTATTATTTGAATGTGAAAAATGAAAAACTTTCACTTTGGTTCAAGCCAGAACTTTATGCGCCAAAAGAGTTTTACAAAGAAGATACTTTTCGTCAAATTATATGGGCACTTTTTTTTGGTGGTATATTTTCTCTTGTTTTGTATAATATTTTTTTATTCATTTTTACAAAAGATAAAATTTATCTGTATTATTTTTTATATCTAATCGCAACTTTATTACAAGGTCAATTTTCTATATACCCAAAACTTTATCTTTTCCCTATGGATGATATTGAGTTTGTTAAAAAGATTTTTTATGTAAATGTTTTTTATGTAAATGTTTTCGTTACTTTTACAATGGCTTTGTTTATAAGAAAGTTTTTAGATACGGTTCTTTATCCTAAAATAGATTTTAGTTTGAAGCTTCTTATTTATATCATTCCTATATATTTTGTTTTACAACTGTTTAATATTTTTACCATTCCACAAGTCGTTCTTTTTCAGTTTTTTACCCCATATTATTTTTTATGGATAGGTTTTTATGCTTTATACAAAAAAAATCCTCAAGCAAAATTTTTCTTATTGGGGTGGAGTTTTGCTTTATTAGCATGGCTTTCACTGTTTTTTCAATATATGGGTATCTTTCCAATCAAATATATATTTGAATATACTTTTGAAACTCTTATTGCAGCAGAGGTTATTTTATTTGCTATATCATTGGCATATCGTATCAAAACATTAGAAAATAAAAAAAATGATTTAACACAATCACTTTTAATACAACAACAAAATGAATCTATCCGCTTAGAAAAAATAGTTAACAAACGAACCAAAGAGTTAAACAATGAATTAAAACAAAATGAACTTTTACTCAAAGAGTTACATCATCGTGTGAAAAACAACATGCAGTTTATCACTTCACTGTATGCACTTAAACTCAATGACAATAACGATGAATTTATTCAAGAAAAACTGCATGATGTGGAGAGAAAAATCCATGCGATGAGTATCGTTCACCAGATGCTTTACAATCAAAAAGATATTGTAAATATTGATGCCAAAGAGTATTTTGAAAAAGTTTTACAAAACATAAAGGAGAGTTTTGAACTTGAAAATATCAAATGTGAGCTTGATATAAACTCTTTTCTTGAAATAGAAGAGGCAATTTATTGTGGTCTTATTGTAAATGAACTGGTGACCAATGCCATCAAGCATGCTTTTGATTCAAATGGGGGAATCATAAAAATTTCACTACATAGTGTAAATAATGGGACACTCCTAGAAGTTTCAGATAATGGTGTAGGGAAAAGTCATAACACAGAAGCAAGCTTTGGCGAAATGATGGTTGAATCACTTGCAACAGAACAATTAGAAGGAAAACTTGATATAAAAGTTGATAAAGGAACACATATATCTTTATGGTTTAAAAATAAAATTCAAAAATATAACGATGAAAATAACGATAGCTAAATATAATACTTAAATAGAAAAAGAAGAATCTATCTTCTTCTTAATTTAAGGATATATCATGAAAGCAAATCTAAATTATAGTTCCCGTTTTAGAATCCTAAAAGGGGGAAAAGTAAGTCTAGTAGTAAGTGCACTACTAGGTGGCGTAACTCTTAGCTTTGCAGCTCCCTCTGGGGGAGTTGTAACATCAGGGTCTGCAAGTATACACCAAAGTGGAAATACAACAAATATAAACCAATCCACACAAAAGGCTAGTATAAACTGGAACAAGTTTAATATAGCTTCCCATGAAACAGTAAACTTCAATCAACCAAATGTAAATAGTATAACTCTCAATAGAGTAATAGGAAATGAAAGAAGTATTATAGATGGTGCTTTAAATGCAAATGGTCAAGTTTGGATATTAAACTCAAATGGAGTACTCTTTGGTAAAAATGCAAGTATAAACACTGCAGGCTTATTAGCTACAACTAAAGATATCTCAGATACTAACTTTCAAAAAGGAAACTATAGTTTTACAGGAGATTCTACAGAATCTGTTATCAACCAAGGTACTATAAAAGTTAAAAATAATGGTTATGTAATCTTTGCTTCTAATGAAGCGAAAAATAGTGGAACTATAGAAGCAGTAAAAGGAAGAGTACAACTTACATCAGCTGATGAATATACTATAAATCTAAATGGTAACTCTTTAATAGACTTGTCTGTAGATAAAGGAACATTAGATGCCCTAGTAGAAAATTCAGGAACTATACTAGCAGATGGTGGAGAAGTATATCTAACTACCCATGCAGTAGATGAACTTCTAAGAGCAGTTGTAAATAATACAGGAATCATAGAAGCAAACTCACTAGATGGAATAAACGGACATGTAGAACTATATGCCCATGGGGGAACTGCAAACATTGATGGAACTATAAAAGCTAAAGGTGGGTTTGTAGAGACTTCTGGAAAAGAGTTAAATGTAGCTTCTACAACTTCTATAGAAACTTCAAAATGGCTTTTAGATCCAGTTAATATGACTATAGAATCTACAGGAGGAACTGACTTAAGTGGAGGAAGTGTAAGTGCAACAGCAATTCAAAGTGCTCTTTCTTCTGCTGATGTAGAACTTCAAGCAGATCAAGATATAACTGTAAATGAAAATATCACTTGGGGTGATGCTACAAAGCTTACTTTAACTGCTGGTGATGAGATATATGTAAATGCAACTATAGAAAATACCAATAATACTAATGGTGGAGTTTACTTTAATGCAGTTAATAGAAATGCAGCAATAAAGTTTGATGCAACTACTGGAAAAGTAATCATAAATAATATCAATCAACTCCAATGGATAAGTCAAGCTTTAAATGGTAGATATGAATTAGGTTCAAACATAGATGCAAGTGATACGAGAAATTGGAATAGTGATGGAAGTGGTGGTTACTATGGATTTAAACAATTAGGAGATAACTCTACAATTAATATAGATACACAATTTACAGGAGTCTTTGATGGTAAAGGTTATGTTATAGATGGCTTGTATATCAATAGAGGTGGTGAAGATAAAGTAGGGTTGTTTGGTACGACAAGTAATGCAGCAACTATATCAAATGTAGGACTTACCAATGTGGATATTAGAGGATATATTTTTGTTGGAGGACTAGTTGGAATGGATCTATATTCAACTATCAACCACGCATATGTAACAGGAAAGATAACAGGATATAGTTCTGTTGGAGGATTAGTTGGAAGTACTGGTTCAACAACAATCACAAATTCGTATGTGATAGCAGAAGTAAATGGAAGTAGTTCTTCTTCTTTTCGTGGAGGATTAGTTGGAAGTTGGGGTTTTAAATCAAACATCACAAACTCATATTGGGATATAGACACCACAGGTCAAACAAATGGCGTAGGAAATGGAAGTTCAGCTGGAGCTACAGGAATCTACAGCTCAACCAATACAATAAATGCTTTTAGTAAAGATACTTATACAGGCTTTGACTTTACAAATGATTGGATAATCTATGAAGGTCATACAAGACCACTTTTAAGAGCTTTTATGACAGAAATTACTGTAAAAGCAAATGATGCTACAAGAACTTATGATGGTACAACTTATAGTGGAAGTGCAGGAGTGACTTACTCAAATCCAACTTACGATAACTCTTTAGTAAATGGTACTTTAAATTATACTTCAAGTGGTGATTTAAAAAATGCAGGAACAGCTACAATAAATGTAGATGGTTTATACTCTTCTCAACAAGGGTATATTATAAAATATGATACAGGTACTTTAACTACAAATAAAAAATCTATAACAGCAAACTACACAGCAGCTAATAAAGTATATGATGGAAATACAAATGCAGTTGTCAATGGAACATTAAACGGAATAGTTTCTGGAGATACTGTTGCTTTATCTCAAAATGCAAACTTCATAGATAAAAATGCAGGGACTGGAAAAACTGTAAATATTGCAGGGATATCTTTAGCTGGAGTTGATTCAGGTAATTATTCTATCTCTACTACAAACTCTGCAACTGCAGATATAACAAAAAGAGCCTTAACCTTAGAAGCAAAAAAAGATTATGATGGAACAGCTGATCTCACAGGCTTTGTAAGCTTTGGGAATCTTGTAGGAGCTGAGACATTAGAGTATACACAAGCAAAAGCTAATTCAAGTAATCCAATAGCAGATAACTTTATAAAAGAGATTATCATACAAGATGGAGAAAATGGTGGACTAGCTAGCAACTATGAACTTCCATCACTTTTAGCATATTCAGCTAATAATAGTGTGCAAATAGGAGCTATACCTGTTGCTAAAACTACAACACCTGATTTAAGTACGATAGTTTCAACTATAGTAAATAAAACAGTACTAACAAATAAAGATATAGAAACATTACTAAAAAGTGGAATAGATATAAAAACAATCTTACAACAACTAGATACTAATGAACTAGCACTTATCCCCGGAATTGTGATGAAAGTACTAAATGGTGGTATCAATCTTCCCTTTGGAAGTAAACAAGAGTTTAATTTAGAGAGTGATGATAAAAATGATGATAAAGAAAAGAAATTAATCTAAAAAGAAAAATATAAAAGGAAATAAAAATGAAAAAAACATCAATACTATTAGCAACAACATTAAGTCTGTATTCAGCACCTATACCAAATATCGGTGATGTTTTAAATGAAGTAAAACCACCAAAGATAGAAAAGAAAAAAGAGGTTCTACCTCCTTTACAACAAGAGAGTGATGAGTATAAAAAAAGTTTTAAAGATGGCAAAAAAGTATTTATCAAAAGTTATTTAATAAGTGGAAATACTCAACTAAGCACTAAAAAATTACAGACTGTTTTAAAACCTTATGAATCAAAAGAGTTAAGCTTTAAAGAGATTCAAGAGATAGTAGCACTTATTACTAAAGCCTATAGGGATGAGGGGTATTTTGTAGCAAGAGCTTATATACCTACTCAAGAATTACAAGCACAAGATGGGGTTCTTAAAATAGCAATTATCGAAGGGGAGTATGGAGAGTTTAAATTAGAAAACAGTTCCCTAGTAAAAGACTCTATTTTACAAGCTACACTTGATGTTGCAAAAAATAAACAAGTAATCGTTAGAAAAGACTTACAAAGAGCATTGCTTTTAATCAATGATACTCCTGGGGTAAAAGTAAGTAGTACAAAAATTGCTGCTGGAAAAGAAGTGGGCACAAGTGACTTTATAATAGGAACTCAAACAACTGAACCATACAATGGTTATGTTATTGGGGATAATTATGGTTCAGATTATACAGGTAAACATAGAATAATGGCAGGAGTAGATATCAACTCTCCTTTTAAAATAGGAGATAAAATCTCTTTGTCTGCTTTGAGTTCTGAAAATATGGGTTTATTAAATGGAAGAGTAGGGTATGGATTTCCCATATATGAAAACGGATTGAGGGGAGAAGTAAGTTACTCTAAAACTACTTATGAGTTAGGAGATAAATATGAAAATCTTGATGCTTTAGGAAGTGCTGATAGTTTTGTAGCTTTATTTACTTATCCGATTATTCGCTCAAACGGTGAGAATTTAAATACATACTTAAGAACATCATATAATAAAATGAATGATGAGATTAGAGCTACTTCATCAAATGTAAAAAAGAATACAGTAGTTTCTAAAGTTGGAGTTGATTATTCAAAAAACCATCTTATTTTTGGTAAATATTCACAAACAAAAATAGATACTTCTCTTAGTCTTGGTAGATTGAATTTTAATAATTCAGTTGATGAAGCAGATGATAAAAAAGGAGCAAATACAAATGGAAACTTCTCAAAAATAAATATTGAATTAGAAAACAATACTTTACTTAATGAGAAAATAAATTGGAAAAATAAACTTCAACTTCAATATGCTCTTGGAAATAAAAATCTAGATGGAAGTGAAGATTTGAGTTTAGGTGGAATAAATGGAGTTAAATTTTATCCTAGTGGAGAAGAGAGTGCTGAAAATGGATATATTTATACTACTGAGTTAACTTATTCTTTACCTTCATTTAATGAGTTAAATTCAAAAATTGGTATCTTTTACGATGTGGGAAGAGTATATATGAGTAGAAATGTCACAAATGATAAAAGTAGAACTTTGCAAGATATTGGAGTGAGTTATAGTGCTTCATATAAGAGTTTTTTTATGAATACTCACTTAGCTCATAAAGTTGGAGCTGCTAGAGTTACTAGTAGAGATGATTATAATACAAGATTTATGTTACAACTTGGTATGACATTCTAAGTTACTTTTTATTTTTATAGGTTAAATCATCTTTGATGATGATTTAGCCATAACTTAGTTTTATATTACTAATCCATCTTCTAGTATTATTTTATTTCTACCATCATTTTTTGCTTGATATAGAAGTATATCTGCTTTTTGTATCGCGTCATGGTAAGTTTTATGGTCATTTCTTAGAACTACACCAGCTGAGAAGGTCACTTTTATTTTATTATTTTTATAATTAAAGCTATTTTCATTTACAATATTTTTTATTCTTTTTAAGTATTGTAAAACTTCTCTTCTTAGTTTATATTCAACAGTTGCTACAAACTCTTCTCCACCATATCTAGCTAAGATATCATTTTCTCTAGTTTGACTTTTTAGTATTTTTGAGAAAGTTTTTAATACTGTATCTCCACCTTCATGACCAAATGAATCATTTATATTTTTGAAGTGGTCTAAGTCAAAGAAGACTATTGCATATTGTATATTTTCTCGCTCGAAATTTTTATCTATAGTTTTTATCTCTGTATCATAAGCTCTTCTTGTAAGAAGTCCTGTAAGGTGGTCTATGATTGCCTCTTTTTTTGCTTCTTTTAATTGAGATTCTAAATTCTGAACTTTGTTTTCTAAGTCTTTTACATGGTTTTCACCAGTTGATAATTTTTTATTTACTTCATTCATCTCTGTTTCGATACTAGAAGCAGCACTTATAAGTTTATTTTGTAAAGCTACTAATTCTGAAATATTACTATCTTCTAAATCTATTGATGTAAGTTCATCTTTTATGCTGGTTACATTGCTAGAACTATTTTGGTTACTGTTAATTGCCTCTTTTAGGTGTTTTCCCATAAGAGTTACTAGTTTTGCTATATCAGCAGTTTTTTCTTTTAGTAGGGTTTGATCTGTTGTAAATCTTTTTTCTAAAAATTTTTGCATCTCTTTTTGTATATCTTCCTCAAAGATAAGTTCTGGAGAATCACCGATTTTAATAGAAAAATTTGTGAGTTGTTCATCAAGGTGAATATTGATTGATGGCGATAATGCTTGTTTTATAATAGAAGCTAATGTTGAGACATTTTTAATATGAACTCTTTTTAAAAGTAGGGCAATAAGTTCTTCAAATGTCTGAACATCATTTGCGTTTAATTCATCCCTCTCTTGGGGTGTTAGTTTACTAACTAAGTTTTTAAATAAATTACATTCTTCTATTTTTTCATTTTGCTCTTTTGCAAGATTACAAAATTCTTTGTTGTATTCATTAGGAGTTGGTTGAATATTTCGCTCTTTTAATACTTCTAATGTCTTGGTAGCTATCTTCTCAATATTTGTCATGAGTTCCCTTTTTTATGCTAAAAGTTTTTTTACCATTTCATTTATTCTTTTTCCATCAGCAACGCCTGCAAACTTTTTACTTGCAGTTCCCATAACTTTTCCCATATCTTTTATAGTTGTTGCTTTAACTTCTGCTATTACTTCTTTCATTCCAGTTTCTAGTTCTTCATCACTTAGTTGTTGTGGTAAGTATATTTTAAATACTTCGATTTGCTCTTGTTCTACTTGGGCTAAATCATCTCTTCCCGCATCTTTATATTGGATAGAAGCTTCTTCTCTTTGTTTGATACCTCTTTGTACAAGTTTAATAACATCTTCATCATTTAACTCTTTTCTTTCATCTACTTCGATTTGTTTTATCATTGTATTAATAGCTCTTATAGAGTCTCTTTTTACAATCTCTTTTGATCTCATAGCATCTTTTAAATCTGATTTTAGTTGTTCTTTTAAACTCATATTAGTAATCCTTTTATAATTTATAAATTTATTTATTGTAGCAAACTATGCGTTAAAACTTTCTATTAGTTCTTCAAGTTCTAAATATCGCTCAACTTTTTTTTCATAGATTGACTTTGTCTCTTCTAATTCTTGCGAAACGGCTACTATTCCTTTTTGTTCATAACAAGAAGGATTTGATAAACACTCATTTATCTCTTCTATTTTTGATTCTAAGTCTTCTATCTCTTTTGGGAGATTATCATAATCCCTTTGGTCTTTGTAGCTTAGTTTTGTTTGCTTTTTAGTGTTAGTTGTTTGTTTTGCTTTTGTAGTCTCTTCTTTTGCTAACTCTTTTTCATAAGCTTCTAATTCTTTTATCTCTTTTTCTATCTCAAGATATTCAGTATATGGTTGGAATGATTCAAAAATCTCACCATCTTTACCTTTGAAAACATAAAGTTTTTTTGCAATCTTATCTACAAAATACCTATCATGTGATACAAATATAAGTGCACCTTGGAAATTTTGCAAATACTCTTCAAGGATATTAATTGTCGGAATATCAAGGTCATTTGTAGGTTCATCTAAAACCATACAATCAATATCTTTAGTAAAAAGTAGGGCAAGGGCAACTCTATTTTTTTCACCACCACTTAGTACGCCAATTTTTTTATCTAAATATTCTCTAGGAAATAAAAAGTTTTTTAAATATCCAAATACATGTAAGTTTCTTCCATCTGGAAGTACAACTCTATCTCCACCATTTGGACAAAAGGTTTCTAAAAGATTTCTGTTATCATCTAGCATTTCTCTATGTTGGTCAAAATATCCGATTTTAAAATCGCCTTTTTTAAAGCTACCACTATCGATTTGAAGTTTGCCCATAAAGATTCTTAGCATAGTTGATTTTCCAGTACCATTTGGTCCTACTATTGCTATAGTATCTTTTTGTAGGATTCTTGCTGTAAAGTCTTTGATGAGAAGTTTATTTCCAAGTGTTTTTGATATGTCATCTAGTTCAAAAAGCATCTTTCTTTTATTTTGAATTTTTACATCTTCGCTATTAAATGCTTTTTGTTCCCTTTGAAGTTCTACACTCATCTTTTTTATAAGTGAGGGGTTTGATCTAGCTTGTTTTTTTAGGTCAAAATATTCTGATTTTCTTCTTTCATTTCTTTTTCTTCTAGCTGTAACTCCATGTTGCATCCAGTAAGCTTCTCTTTTTACCATTCTTATTAGATTGTGGTGTTCTTTTTCCATGATTTCTAGCATTTGTTGCTTTTGTTCTAAGTAAGCAGTATATCCACCTTTGTATTTTTTGATTTCACCATTTTCTACTTCTATAATCTCAGTTGCAATATTATCTATAAAGTATCTATCATGTGAGATAAAGATAAGTGTAAAGTTGTTTTTAATAAGTAGTTCTTCAAGGAACTCTACCATATAAACATCAAGGTGATTGGTAGGCTCATCTAGAAGTAAAACATCTGGTTTTCTAAGTAACAATCCAGCAAGACTAACTCGTCTTTGTTCTCCTCCACTTAAGAGATTTACATCTTTGTGTTCAAACTCTTTTAGGTGGAACTCTATCAATACTCGTTCAATCAGATTATCCAAGTCCCAAGCATTGTGAAACTCTAAAAATGTAGCTAGTTCACTTTGTCTATGAAGGAGGGCATTATTTTCATAATCAGTCATTAGTTTATTAGATATCTCTTCATATTCATCTTTAGCACTTTTTACTTCAACAAGTTGCTCTTCAATAGCATCTCTTACCATCAAGTTGTCTTTGAATTTTGGTTGTTGGGCTAGCATCTCTATTTTAAGAGATTTATCAATAGCCATTTCCCCACTATCAACTTCCACTTCACCAGTGATGATTTTAAGAAGGGTTGATTTTCCTTGACCATTTTGTCCAATGACAGCGATTCTTTGCCCTTGGTTTAGTGTAAAGTTCACATTTTTAAGTATTACTTTGATGTCGTATTGTTTTGAGATGTTTTGTAAGTCTATTAGTGCCATATGAGTTTTAAAATCCTATATATTATTTATTAATTTGGGTAGGTATAGTATCTAAATATCTGTTATATCCTGCTTTTAATATTTATAAAGATATTAGTTACATTAAAACTTATTGGTTATAATTATATAAAGATAGGAAATAATATTAATGAATAGATTAGTTATTGATTCAAATATAATAGATTATTGTTGTGAATTAGGTTTGACAAAAAGTTTTTTTGAAAAACTAGATATTGAAATTTGGGTTCCAACTTATGTTAAGAATGAAATTTTAAATTCTAAAAAAGAAAAACTTATAAATAAATTATCAGAAATAGAATTTAAAAGAATTGGTTTTTTTGGTTTTGCTGATAACCCAAATGCATTAGGTTTTGGGCAAGGTTCTTTTTATTCAAATGAATATGATGACTTTATAAATAATACATCAGAAAAACATAGAAATGATAGATTTATTGCTTTGTTATCAAAGGTAAATAATGCAATTTTTATGACAAGGGATAATAAAATATTTAAAGATGCCTGTATAAATAAAGTAAGAGCTTTATTTATCCCAAAAGATGAAAAATCTTATAATAAAGCAATTCAATATAGTGAACATGTATATTATAATTTAATTTGGACAAAAGAGAAATTTAGAAAGATAATAGATGAAGGTTCTTTATTTAAGTAAATTATCATGAATACCTGACGGTCTTCGTTTCTCTTACTTTTTACCCTTCGGGATTTAGTCACTGCGTTCCCGCATGGTCTCAAAAAAGTAAGCAAAAAAGACTGCCAAATTGATGAAGGCAAAGCTACCTAAGCTTTTAGTCTTTCTTCTCTGCGTTCGAAGACTCACTAAAAGAGTGCGTTTAGCACTCTTTCTTCACGCTCAGACATATTCTCACTTTTCACCGAAAATAAAGCCTAAAATCTTAGCTTCATCAAAGGCAGAAAGAAATCCATTAGAATCTTAACTGTGAATTCATAAAGTAATGCTACGACATCAAAGAATATTGCTACATCTACAGAAGCCGAGCGTTTATTTTTCTCTTTTCTAAATAAGATTGGTAACTGCCTGAGTGTTTAAAAGTTGCTAAATGCAAGTTTTAATAAACGAGTTTTACCAATCAGAAAAGATAAAAATAATAAGTGAGGGAACCTTTGGCTTCGAAGCCGTAGTTGTTTTTGCTTACTTTTCGTCAATACAAAAGTAAGAGAAGCGAAGACTGCTAAGTCTTCAAGAGGATATTTTTTTGTTCCATAAAGAAAGCTTAAAAGATAAAAATGAAATATGAAAAAGGTACAATGAACTTAATCAGATTTTTTTATATTAAATAATTTGTATTTAATCTCTAAATGATGTTACAATTAATAACTTTTAAAAGGAAATACAATGTTTACAATATATGAAAATGGAATAATAGGTGTTCAGACAACAGCTGATGATTTATATAAAGTTAAACCAATTGATAAATCAACTGGGGCAAAATTTAGTCCAGATGATGAACTTGTTGAACATTTTTCACATAAAAAAAAGAATCCTAGAAATAATGATGAAGTAATAAATTCCTATAAAAAAATAGCAAATATGGATACATCTGAACCTATTTACCAAGTAAAAGATATTATGACAAAAGATGTATTTACTATTGATACAAAAGCAAGTATAGAAGAATCATATAACCTTTTAAAAGAGTATGGAGTAATGCAAATACCCGTAATCTCAACTGAGAGAAAAATAATAGGCTTGATAAGTAAAAAAATAATACTAAACCTTTTGATGGCTGATATGGATAATTCAACTGCAATATTAAATAGAACATTAGAGGATATATTTTTACCTGAAGTTATAACAACAGATCCAATTTCTGATATAAGAAGAGTGGCTAAAGTTATGATTGACTATAAACTTGATGCTATTCCTGTCGTTGATGATGATATTTTAATTGGAATTATCTCTAAAACAGATATTTTAAAAGCAGTTTCTCACTTGCCAAAATTGCAATTATGGTCATAAAAAAGTTTAATCAAACTTTTTAAAATCCTTATCTTCACTTCCATCTTTCTTTCTATTTTTATACTTCCACATAGTAATAAAATATCTCACACTAGAAAGACTTAAGAAAAAGGCTATTATAAACATAACAATATAGATTAAAATTATAGCTGTTTGCATTTCTTATCCTTTTTATTTAGTATAACCAAATTGAAAAGAAATTGAAAATTTAGCCTTTAGTAGTGTGCTCGTAAACTCCAATAAAGTTTTCTGGTGGGTGTTTTATAAACTCATTACATCTTTCTATATAGATTTTATAAACATTATTATTAGTTTTTGTTTGGCTATTTTCTAACTCTTCAAAAATAACTAAAGCCTCTTTAAATTGTGAGTTTTTATATAATTCAATTGCTTCATGGTGTTTTTCTAACTCTTCTTTTTGTGCCCCTTGTGCTTGACCTTTTCCATATACTTGCCAAATTTCTACGGGTTCTATTTTACCTTTTACTGTTACTAAATCTAAAAACCTAAAGATATAGTCTTCTTTTAAAGCATCTTTTGTAAAGTTTGAGATATTTAGTTTTGAGTTATAAAATTTACATAGGGATTCTAATCTTGCACCAAGGTTTATGGCATCTCCAATAACAGTATAATCACTTCTTCCACTACTTCCCATCTCTCCTACAATTGCCATACCTGTATTTAGACCAATTCCTATATCGATATGGGGTTTGTTATCTTTGTCGTACTCTTTATTTAAAGGTTCTAGGTGAGCTATTTGTTCAAGTGCAGCAAGAACAGCTTTATCTGGGTGATTTTCCACATTTCCAGGGGCATTCCAATACGCCATGATAGCATCACCAATATATTTATCAATAGTTCCTTGGTATTTTGTAATTATATTACTCATAGGTTCCATATATTGATTTAAATATTTAATTAAGTTTTTGGCATCTCCCATTTTTTCAGATATTTGAGTGAAACTTCTAACATCACTAAAAAAGACAGTAACTTCTTTTTCCATAGCTTGAAAACCTTTATTATCCATATTTTTAAGTAAATTATCCATTACATCTTTTGATACTTTTGAAGCAAATTTTTTCTTTATAGCTTCTTCTTGTCTTATTTCAAAAAGATAATCAAGAAGTGTAGAAATAATAGCTGCTGAAATAATAGTAATCAAAGGAAAGAATATATTAAATACCAAGCCTTTCGTAAATAAGGCATAATAAGAAGTATAAAAAGTAGCTGCTAAAAATGCTATTGTGATAAAAGGATTATACCAAAAAGGTGTAAAAGTTATAGCTAATATAAGAATTAAAGATAATATAAAAATTATCACTAAGTTTGCTCCATCTATCCAAGACGCTTTATAAATAAAATCACCTGTCAAAATATTATCAATAACATTTGCATGAACTTCAACACCTGGATAAACAGACTCAAAAGGAGTGGCTCGAAGGTCAAGTAATCCTGCAGCAGAAGTTCCTACAAGTGCTATTTTACCTTCTATATATTTTTTATCAAAATTCTCATTATATATATCTAATGCAGAGATATATTTAAAATTTCCTTCTTTTCCTCTAAAATTTACAATTATTCTTCCATGTCTATCTGTTGGAATTGTTATGTCATTTAATTTTACATTTTCAACACCATCTTCGTCATAATTTATGATAACTCTTTTTGTATCAGTAATGACTCTTAATACTTCTAAAGCAAGTGAAGGGTAAATAATATCATTATATGAGATGATTAAGGGTACACTTCTTATAATTCCTGATTCATCTGGAACATTATTAAAAAATCCACTTGAGTATGCATTATCTTGAACCATTGGAATATTTAAAATAGTTCCAGTGGCTTTTATAAGATAATTTTGTTCTGGGTTCTTATTCTTTTCTATAAAAATTGCAGGGATAGAAGGAGCTTTTTTATTTGTATGATTATTATTTTTTTCTAGATTAAATTGATAGCCCAATATCGTAGGTGTAGTTGCTACAGTTTTTGCAAAAATTTTATCATAATCTGGTACATCGTCCCTTTTTATATTATATTTCTCTAATATTTCTTTTGGAGAACTTCTATCCTTTTCTGCAAAAACAACATCAAATGCGATGAGTCCAATCCCTGCGTTTGTAAGGTTTTCTAAGATTTTAGCTATTTTATTTCTAGACCAAGGCCATTGACCTAAAGCTTGGATAGATTTTTCGTCAATATCAACAATAAAAACATTTTCACTATTTGGGATTTCTCCTCTTATTTTAAAAAGGCTATCTCTTATACTATTATCAAAGGTTTGGGGTAGTTGTGGGAAAAATATATAAGTAAATGAAAGAAATAAAGAAAGAAGTATTGAAATAGAAGAGTATAATAATACTTTTTTTATAATTTTATTTTTCATTGTATTTGTTTACATTAATGTAACTCATTCCCTTCGTCATTTGAATCAAAATCATCATATGGATCCATGTGTATGTTGATAACCCATTTTTTCTTTTTATCAATTTTTCTAATTTTATTTTCTATTTTATCTGAAATTTTATGTGCTTCCATTAAAGTAATAAGACAATCAAATACTAAATGAACTTCAACAAATATTTTGTTTCCAACTTCTCTTGTTTTAAGTAGATGATGATTATTTACCCTCTCTTCTGCAATAAAAATATTTTCAATTCTTTTTACTATTTTTTGAGAAACAGCTTTATCTAATAATACTAATACTCCATTTTGGATTAGTTCGTAGGCCGAATATATGATATATAATGAAATTGAAGCACCAATAAATATATCAATTATTTCATATCCAGTAAATTTAACTAAAACTAAAGATAACAATACTGCAACATTTGTATATACATCTGTTTTATAGTGCAAAGAATCAGCTTTTATAACCATGTTATTTGTTTTTTTAGCTATATAATTAAGATAAATAACTAAAGATGTAGTAATAATTAAAGAAATTATCATCACAGTTAAAGACTCTTCTAAGTACTTTGAAACTTCTCCTGTTATAGTTTTTTCAATGGCTTGATATAATAAAAAAAATCCAGATAGAGTGATAATTGTACCTTCAATAACGGAAGCTAGGGCTTCAATTTTACCTCTTCCATAATTGAAATATTTATCAGCTGGTTTTTCTGCATTTGAAATAGCAAAGTAGTTAAAAACAGATACAAACATATCTAAGATTGAATCAACAGCAGAAGCTAAAACTGCCACAGATCCACTTGCAATTCCTACAGCTAATTTTATTAGTGTAAGAATTGCTGCAACGCTAGATGATATAACGGTTGCTTTCCTTTGTGGAGACATAATATTAGTAGTTCTCGTTTACGAACTCTTCTATTCTTGTGATACCTTTTAAAATAGAATCTAAATCTGTAGCAAAAGAAAATCTAAAATATCCTTCTGTACCAAATGCAAGACCTGGCACCACTGCTACACCTTTTTCTGCTAATAAATCTGAACAAAACTTCATAGAATCAAATGTAAGTTCTTTGATATTTATAAACAGATAAAAAGCACCATCTGGTTTAAGACAAGTGATCCCTTTAATAGCATTAAATCTTTCAACAGCTATATCTCTTCTTTTTTCAAACTCTTTTCTCATGATTTCGATTGTATCATCAGCTTCACCTTCAAGTGCAGGGATTGCAGCATATTGAGTGATTGAGTTTACATTTGATGTAACTTGACCTTGAAGTTTTATCATAGCTTTTACTAAGTTTTTTTGTGGAGTTGCAAGATATCCAAATCTCCAACCAGTCATAGCAACTGCTTTACTAAGTCCATTGATAGTAATTGTTCTTTGGAACATATCTTCACTTACTTCAGCTGCTGTACAAAACTTTTTCCCATCATATATAATTTTTTCATACATTTCATCAGAAAGAACTAAAATATCAGTACCTTCTAAAACTTTTCCAATAGCAGTTAATTCTTCTTTAGTATAAACAGCTCCTGTTGGATTTGAAGGAGTATTTAATAATAACACTTTTGTTTTAGGAGTAATAGCTTCTTTTATTTGATCAGCAGTTACTTTAAAACTTGTAGTATCATCTGTCTCAATAAAAACAGGTACTCCATCTGAAAATTTAACTTGTTCTGGATAAGTTACCCAATAAGGCGAAGGAATAATAACTTCATCACCTTCTTCAATTAATACTTGAAAAAGATTAAATAAAGAGTGTTTTGCTCCATTTGAGATTATTATTTCATCTAAAGTATAATTTAATCCATGGTCTTTTTTTAGTTTATTAATGATTGCTTTTTTAGTTTCTGTGATACCCTCAACAGCCGTATACTTAGTATGACCATTTTGAATCGCTTTTATTGCTGCTTGTTTTACTATATCAGGCGTGTCAAAATCTGGTTCACCAGCACTAAAACTTAGAATGTCTTTACCTTGTGCTTTAAGCTCTCTTCCTAAAGCAGTAATAGCCATTGTAACCGACGGAGATAGGTTCTCCATTCTTTTTGCAATTTTCATTATTTTCCTCAATGTATTTTTTATTATATTTGAATATAATAGTTGTCGGATTTTATCAAAAAAATACTTAAGGATAATATTGAAATTTAAAGTTTTATTGCAGGAAAAAGAAGTAGATGCAAAATTAATAAATAAAAGAAATGTAAGACATTGTTATTTAAGAATAATAGAGAATAATTCTATTCAAATTACAGCTAATAAATACTTCTCCGTAGATGAAGCAAAAGATTTGATAAAGAGAAAAGAAATGTGGATATTAAAGCATTTGAATAAAAAATCGACAAAAATTTCTGCTGATAAATTTTATTATTTGGGTGAAGCTTTTGAAAAAAAAGATTTTACTGATTTTGATTTAATTACTTTTTACAAAAGTAAAGCCTCTTCAATCATAACTCCAATAGTAAATAATCAAGCAGAAATTATGCAACTTTTCCCCAAAAATATTAAATATAGAAACAACAAGTCAAGATGGGGTTCTTGCTCTTATGACAACACTATAAATTTAAATTTAAACTTACTAAAGTTTCCAGCAAATGTCATAGAATATGTTGTAATTCATGAATTGGCTCATATAAAACATAAAAATCACTCTAAAAAGTTTTGGGATTTGGTGGAAATATACTGCCCTGAGTATAAAAATTGCGAAAAAGTACTTAAGACTTTTTAATTATCTTTCTAATATCTTCAAATTTCTTTCGTAAATCTTCATTTTCACAAAAGTTTTCAAAGATACCATAAGAACGTTCTTTGTAAAAATCTTCATCCTTTTTTACTTCTTCTTTTTTTTCAATAACATTGGTTACGAAAAATTTTATGTCATTTACATTTGCAATATTTGCTTTTTTTAAAAGTGATTTTATCAAACTCTTGTTATACTCAAACTCCATTTTATAAACAGGATGTTTTAATACGAAAAAAAGAGTTTGGTTTTTTATATAACCAAATTTTATGCCTTTATTTAGTTTTAGAGGTAAGGACTTAATTAATCTTTCTATTGTAATATTGGTATTAATTTTTTTAAATTCAGGATAATATTTCAAATGAGTAAGAATTTCGCTAGCATTTTTCATGCAATCATTATAACACTATTTTTATTAAGTTTGTCAGGATGTGGTTTTAAGGCTGATCCTAAGTATGTTGACAATACAAAAGAGGTAATTAAGAAGTGATCTATGATTATGTAATTATAGGCTCTGGGGTTGCTGGTTTAAATGCAGCAAGACTTATCCCTAAAGATAAAAAAGTACTTTTGTTGTCTAAAAAATCTCCTTGGGAGTGCAATACTTTTTGGGCTCAAGGTGGTGTTGCTTTTGCTGTTGATAGGGAAGATATCCCAGCTCACATAGAAGATACTTTAAATGCGGGTGTTCATCATAATAATCAAGCTGCTGTAAAACTTCTAAGTGAAAAGTCAAATGAAGCAGTAAATGACATGATAAAAGCTGGTTTAAAAGTTGACTTAAATGCAAAAGGACAAATTGCACTTACAAAAGAAGCAGCCCATAGTAGAAGTAGAATTTTACATGCAGATGGTGATGCAACAGGAAGAATGATACATATGTTCTTAATAGAACACTTTCCCCATGAGTTAGTTACAAATGTTGTTGTAAGTGATTTACTTATCAAAGATGATGTTTGTTATGGAGTTCAATACTTTATAAATGAGACAGAAGAAAAAGTTGCCTATGCCCACAATACAATAATAGCAAGTGGAGGAGTAGGTTCTTTATATAAATATCATACAAATTCAACTTCAATATCTGGTGAGTTACAAGGTATATGTTTGGAAAAAGGTATTTCACTAAAAGATATGGAGATGATTCAATTCCATCCAACGGTTGTAAGGGGAACTCACTTTGCTAGAAAACCACTTTTAAGTGAAGCTTTAAGAGGTGAGGGTGCACATATAGTTGATGATGATGATAAAAGATTTTTATTTGAATACCATGAAGATGGAGAGTTAGCACCAAGGGATATTGTAAGTCGTGCAATATTTGATTATGCTACAAAAACTGGCAAAGGTGTATTTCTCTCTTTTAAAAACTTTGAAAAAGAATTTTTCAAAAAAAGATTCCCAAATATATATGCAAACCTAAAAGATCTAGGTTTTGAACTTCCATTTGAAAAAGTTCCAATTTCTCCTGCTTTTCATTATACAATGGGAGGAATTCCTACAAATCTAGATGCACAAGTAGAAGGTATGAAAAACCTATATGCAATAGGTGAATGTGCTTGTACTGGTGTTCACGGGGCAAATAGATTGGCTTCAAACTCTTTATTAGAAGGAATTGTTTTCTCAAAAATTGCAGTTGAGCATAGTATGAAAAATCACTTCGAAATAGATTCAAAATCATATGATAAAAAAATAAATACCCATATAAGAAATAAAATTATCGATAAAGATATAAAAGATTTATTAAGAAAACTTATGTGGGAAAGTGCGTCTATTGTACGAAATGAGTCAGATTTACGCACTGCTTTAAATCAAATAGAAATATTTTTAAAAGAAGATGTTGGTAGGCTGTTGTTTTTAAGATTGCTTACGGCAAAATCTATATTAACTAGTGCCCTTGGACGAAAAAAATCGTTGGGTGCACATTTTATTAAGGAGAATTAATGTTAAAAGTTTTGGTGTCATTACTTTTACTTACTGTTGCATCTTTTGCATCTAGTGGTGGAGGAGAAGCACAAGTAAACCCTGATCTTACTATGACTTGGGTTGGTATTTCATGTTTGTTTATTTTTGTTATAGGTTATTATTTTGTAGCTGCAGAAGAGAAATATGAAATTGATAAAGCGAAACCTGCTTTACTAATAGGTACATTGATGTTCATGTTAGTTGCTGTTTATTACGCAATGAATGGCTTAGATATGGATGCTGTACACAATGAAGCATCACATCTTATTTTAGAGATTGCTGGTATTTTCTTTTTCTTATTTGTTGCAATGACATATATTGAATCTTTGATTCATATGAGTGTATTCGATAAGTTAAAATATAATCTTGTATCAAAAGGTTATACATATAGAAAACTTTTTTGGGTAACTGGTCTTTTGGCTTTCTTTATTTCACCAATTGCTGATAACTTAACAACTGCCTTGATTTTATCAACAGTTCTTATCACTATTGAAAAGACTAGAAAAGACTTTTTAGTTCCAGGTGCTATAAATATCGTAGTTGCTGCAAATGCAGGTGGTGCATGGTCTCCTTTTGGTGATATTACTACTCTTATGGCATGGACAGCAGGAAAAGGTGATTTTTCTGATTTCTTATTCTTATTTCCAGCAGCTATTGGTGGATATTTAGTTACAGCAATTATTTTATCAAGATTTGTTCCAAATGAAGTTCCAGCATTTGATGTTTCTACTGAAAAAGTTCCAGTTATGGCTGAAGGTGCAAAGGTAGTTATGGGACTTGGTATATTTACGATTTTTTCTGCAGTTGTTGGACACCAAGTATTACATTTACCAGCTATGTGGGGTATGATGTTTGGTTTAGCTTTACTTAAAGTTTATTCTTATGGTTTAAAGAAAAAATATGGGAAAGACCACTTTAATATTTTCCATTCAATGGCTAAAATTGAAAATAATACATTATTATTCTTCTTTGGTATTTTAGCAGCAGTTGGTGCGTTATATTTTATAGGATGGCTAGGATTAGCAGTTCATGTTTATCAACCATCTGTTTTAGGACCAACGATTGCAAATATTTGTGTTGGTTTCCTTTCAGCTATAGTTGATAATGTACCTGTTATGAGTGCTGTTTTAAAAGCAGGACCAGAAATGGGACTTGACCAATGGATGCTTGTAACGTTGACAGCTGGTGTTGGTGGTTCTTTAATCTCATTTGGTTCTGCTGCTGGTGTTGGTGTTATGGGTAAATTACATGGTATTTATACTTTTGGTTCACATATGAAATATGCTTGGACTATCTTAATTGGATACTTTACATCTGTAGCTATTTGGTATTTACAATACGAAATTATAGGTTTTTATCACGCAGGATAAACTATATAGTTTATCAATAAACAAAATAAAAGGTTACTAAGTTTTTTCTTAGTAGCCTTTTTTTATTAAAAGGAGTTTCAATGTTTTCTTGGATTTTTAGAACTTCTAAAAAAGAAAAATTTAAAAGAGCAAGAACTTATGTCTGTAAGCATTGTAAACATACTTGTGAAGGTTGTGATGCTATGTTTTGTTACTCTTGTTATAGCAACCCTGGAAATCCTTGTCCCAAATGTGGGAAAACAAATCTTCAAGAAAAAAAGATGAAATAATCGCTTAACCAATTTTTTACAACTATTTAGATAAAATCCCTCATTAAAAATTGTAATACCCAAACACCAAGAAGTGTAAAATATGAAGGAAAATAATAAATGAAACATGTACCAATCGTTGTATTAGATTTTGGTAGTCAATATACTCAAATCATAGCAAGAAAACTAAGAGAAGCAGGAGTTTACTCTGAAATTGTTCCATATAGTGAAAGTATAGAAGATATAAAGGCTAGAACTCCAAAAGGTATAATTTTAAGTGGTGGACCAGCATCTGTTTATGCAAAAGATTCATATCATCCAGATAGCAAAATTTTTGAGCTTGGATTACCGATTTTAGGTATTTGTTACGGTATGCAACTTATTTCTCAATATTTTGGTGGAAGTGTAATACCAGCTGATCATCATGAATATGGAAAAGCAAAATTAAATTTTGAAAAACAAAGTGATATTTTTAGAGATACTACAGATGGGCAAACTGTATGGATGAGCCATGGTGATAGAGTAGAAACTATTCCTGAAGGATTTGAAAAAATCGCAACAAGTGAAAATTCTCCTTATGCAGCTATTGCTGATTTGGATAGATTAGTTTATGCTTTTCAATTTCACCCAGAAGTTTACCACTCAGTTGAGGGTGCAAAACTACTTAAAAATTTTGCAAAATATATTTGTGGTTGTGAAAGCACATGGAACATGGGTTCTTTTGCAAAAGAACAAATCAAAAAAATCCAAGATCAAGTTGGAGATAAAAAAGTTCTTTGTGGTGTATCAGGAGGAGTTGATTCTTCTGTAGTTGCGACTCTTTTAGCAGAAGCAATAGGTGATCAATTGATCCCAGTATTTGTTGATAATGGACTTTTAAGAGCAAATGAAAGAGAACAAGTAGAAGCTATGTTTAAAGCAAGAGGTGTTCCTTTAATCACAGTTGATGCAAGCGAGCAATTCTTAAGTAAACTAGCAGGTGTAACAGACCCAGAAACTAAAAGAAAAATCATCGGTGAAACATTTATCAAAGTATTTGATGAAGAAGCAAAAAAACATGATGGTATAGAATTCTTAGCACAAGGGACACTTTATACAGATGTTATTGAGTCAGTATCTGTAAAAGGTCCTTCAAAAACTATCAAATCTCACCACAATGTTGGTGGACTTCCAGATTGGATGACATTTGATTTAATAGAGCCACTAAGAGAAATCTTCAAAGATGAAGTAAGACTTTTAGGACTTGAACTTGGTATTCCAAAAGATATGATAGGAAGACACCCTTTCCCTGGACCTGGACTTGCTATTAGAATTATGGGAGATGTAAATAAACCAGACTTAGAGTTACTTAGACAAGCAGATGTTATCATGCTAGATGTTCTAAGAGCAACTGGATACTATGATAAAACATGGCAAGCATTTACAGTACTATTAAATGTAAAATCAGTAGGAGTTATGGGTGATAACAGAACTTATGACAACACTGTTTGTGTAAGAATAGTAGAAGCAACAGATGGTATGACAGCAACCTTTGCACATATCCCACACGATATTTTAGAGACAATAAGTAGAAGAATTATCAATGAGGTTGATGGGATTAATAGAGTGGTTTATGATATTTCATCAAAGCCGCCAGCAACAATTGAGTGGGAATAAAATAAAGCAGTATCTTTTAACTTGATACTGCGTCAAATAAGAAAATCAGCTCAATCACATACTATTTGTATGCTCAATCGCTGATTTTCTTCTCTTCCTTGTCTGAAGCTAAAATATACAGCTTTATTCAGATTTCTAATACTTATCTAAAACTTTTAACTTTTTTAAATAGAAAACTTCACCTAATCTCATAATAATATAACAATACAAATGAAAGCTAACATTAGCGTTAGCAATTGAAAACAGATTTTTTGGTTACTTATTTTATCGCTGGAAAAAGTAACAAGGCGTGACCCTGAAAGGGCGCAAGAGAGATTAGTTTTTATTCTTAAATCTTATTTTATCCCTCATTATATCAAGCAGTTTTTTACCCATAATAACTCCTATATTATAAAAAATGTTATTTAAAGTTAAATTTTTCACTTTTAACATACATTATGTATATTAAAGTTCTAAATATCAATATAAAATAAACATCATAATTATAATCTATAATAAATATACATAGAAAAAATATTTCATTTTGTAATATTTATCTGTAAAAATGCTTAAAATAAACTATTTAGATGAATATATAATAAACAAGTTAATTTAAGTACTTTATTTATATAATGTATATTCAATAAATAGTTATAATTTGGAGAAAAGAAAATGAAAACTTTAATTATGTTGCTAATCTCTTTTTCTATTGTTTTTGCAACAGAATATTGTAATAAATTAGCTGAAGTAAAATCATGGGAAAAAGGAATATCAAATCGTATATTAATTGATGATATTACAAAAGAGTTTCCCAAAAGTAATGAAAAACTTATTGTATTTTTAGATACTTTAGCAATTGAAAATAGTGAACAAAAATTACTAAATTATATAAAAATAAAACCTCAAGTACCTGTAGTTAGAATTAGGCAAGATTCACCAAGATTTCAATGGGAAATAACTCAAGGTAATTCAAAAATTGGTATAGTAATTCATTATTATAAAAATTGTATCAATCAAATAATGTTAATGAATATGGAATCTAGTGAAGTTTATAGTCGAAGAACAATTTTGTCTCAAAAAGAATTATAACAAATCCTAGAAGTGAACGAGGGTATACTTGCGATAATTTAAGCTTTAAAGCCTAAAAAAGCTAGAATGTAGTTCAAATAATCAAGTGGTCAATACCCTCGTCCACTTAATTCAAACATTATATAAAGGCAAATTGATTGAAATATTTTATTCTTTTATTTTTTTCAGGTATTTTATTAGACTTATTGCTGAAAAAGTACAAATTTTCAAATAAATTACTTAATTATTTTTTAGTTTTTATTATGGTGTTTGGGCATCCATTGTATTTTGGCTTATCTTTAATAATTGCAATTATTACAAATAGTACGTTATCTCAAAATCCATTATTTAACCATTTTACGTTTGTGGGATATGTAGTGCTGATTTTAAGTGCAATTGTTTTTGCATTTTTTAGATTTATTGTGTATTATAAATATTTTATTAAAAAAGATTTTAGAAATTATAATTGTAATGATTTGTATCGTTATTCAAGGTTTTATATTTTTACACTTTTTGGAATTGCATTATATTTAAGTACTGTTGGTACTGAATTAGAGTTTTACACTGTCTATATGTTGCAACTATTTTTACCTTATTTAGTTATATTCGTTCTTATGTATTCTATTATTAAAGTATCGATTATAAAAAATAAGTATCAATCTAATACAAACTATTTTGAACAAAGAAAAAAGAATCTATTAAATAAAAAAAATTGATAATTATATAACAAATCATTGGAGAGAAATATTTGACCCTGCGGGAAATTTATTGGCTCATTTCAATCGTTATATTACAAGGAGCCATTTAAATGAAAATAAAAATACTAATAAAATACCTAGTTGTTTTTATAATTTCTCTTAACTTTACAGGTTGTATACTTGATACA